>JAKLKT010000131.1 GCA_023150495.1 Planctomycetota bacterium | reverse complement strand
AATCGCCGGCCCGGAATCAGCCAGTCCGTGCACACGCGGCTGTCCGCGGTCACCTTGACGTAGACACCAGGCTGGGCGTCGCCATCTTTGAGCGAGAGATCCGTAATGAGCAGTTCACCGCCTTCAAACGGCTTTCCGCCTGCCAAGAGTCGAACCAGAGCGGATCGGTGGACTTTCTCGGCCACGACCTCAATCTCAAGATCATCGCTCCCTGGGACTCCTAGCTCGTGGTAGACCGGCCGGTGGCCGAATGGGAAGGCAACGACCAGGACGTCACCAGTTACAGGCACGGACAGCTCGAAGCGCCCGTGCTTGTCGGTCATCGCGCCGGTGATGAACTTCGCCCTGGCCTTGCCATTCATGCGGTCCAGTCCGTACGTGACGCCTCCTTCCGGCTTGAGGAGTCTCATCTGGTCCGGCGACGCGTCCTCGGGCGCTACTGTCAACAAGCTGATGGCCGATATCGACAGGTTCTCGACAGGAAAGCCCTCGCTCGATCGTATGACGCCGCGAATCCGGGGTGCCCGCTCAAGCCACAACTCCGCGTGGTCCCTCTCGGGATTGCGACGCACGTCGACCGTGTACCTTGCGGACTTCCAGCCGCGCAGCGCTGCCGCGATTGTGAGCCCGTGCACGCGAGGCGCCACAGCTTCGAATTCGCCGCCCTCTGATGGCCGTGCGGGACCCCAGTTACCGTCGACAAGCCGCTGGAGCTTTGAAGTGGCGGGCAAGGCCGGTGGAGCATGCTTGCCGTCGACCAGGACGTACAAGTCGGCATCTTCGGGCGAGAACGACGCGATGTCGCCCCGCGCGCGGACGACGCCGTCGATGGCGATCCAGCCGTGGACCCACAGCACCCGGCTCTCCAGATCGCCATTGATGGACGGCGGTGCGGCCGTCCAAGGACCAGCGACCGCGATGCCCGAGAGATCGGCCGTCGGCAGCGTGACCATGCCTTCATCGTCAGACACGGACTCGACAGGCGACGGTCCCGCCACGCGGACCTTCACGCCTGCAACCGGGCGTCCGTCCGCGAGGTTCCTGGTTTGGACGACGAACACCTCTCGCGCTGCATGAGCCTCTGGATGAACTACGGGTTGAGCCAACGGCTTGGACGATTCGGGCACAGCTTGGTCGGACGTCGCGCGCGTGGCATGGCGTACGGCGGAGGTCTGCCAGAGCAAGAAAAGCAGCAGCAAGACGAAGAGCGCGAGCGCGACGCGCCGACCAACACCCCTCATGGCACCGGATGCCTCACGGAATGACGCCAATCGAGACTAATAGACCACTCCAGTGCGGCCATGCTCCGGTGCTTGACTCCCGCCCTGACCGGCGCTGCACAAAGCAATGCCGCCTGGACCGGGGTTGCTTCGGTTTTGCACAACGCGAGCGATAACGCTCGCACTCATAGAGCTTCGGCGACGCGACCCTCCTCGGGCAGGTGTCGAAACGACGGCCGACAGCGCCCGAAGGCCGCTCCCCCGTGCCCCCTCCCCTCCTTCAGACCTTCGCGCTGCGTTGGAGACGACGTTGAGCACCTAGGGGAGGTCCGGCGAGGTCGTGGTCGTCGAGGAGGGCGACGACTGCATCATGGTCGAGGTCGAGGGCGTCGGGATCCGCCTCGGCAAACATCCGGCGCCTTTGCGTCTTCGATGCCGGGACGGCGGAGCGGATCGGGACCTTCAGGCCCTGAGCCCTGCCGCCGCGAGCGCTCGCCTCACGGCCGCCGCCCGTAGCCGGGCGGTCGCGACAGGAGCACGATACGGCCGCCGTAGCCGCATGCGAGAAGCTCCCGCGTCGTGTTGCGCCCGTCGAGCTCGGCCGCCGCGAGCCAGTGGCCCTTGTCCCGATCGACGAAGACCGTCTCGGCCCTCCAGGATCCGTCGCCGCACGTCAGCACCTCGACCTTCCCGCTGTAGCCGAAGATCGCGACCGTCTCGCGGCCCGGATCGTCGGAGAACGGTCCGGCCGCGATCCCGCGCGGCCCGAGCGGGCCGTCGTAGATCGTCTCGTGGCGCCACTTGCCCTCGCCGCGCTCGTGCCTGACGATGCGCCCGTCGTCGAGCGTCGAGTACAGGACGTCCGTGCGCCCCGCCGCCGCGGCGAGCCGGCCCATGCCGGTCCCCGCCTCGTATACGACCGACCAGACCGGGCCGTCCCGCGTCATGCGCAGCAGCTCGAGCGTGCCCGTCGCCGAGACCGTCGCGATCTCGCCGCCTGGCAGGACGAGCGCGTCGCGCACGCGGCCGTGGATGTCGGCGAGGTGCCGGCACTCGAGCTTCCCGTCGGCGCCGGACGCGGTCACGCGATAGAGCCCGCCCGGACGCGTGAACAGGAGCAGCTCGGGGCCGTCGGCGCCCGGGTCGAGGTCGCCTCCGACGATCGTGTGGATTTCCCGCCCGGGGAGATGCGCGACGAGGCGGATGTCGAGGAAGCCGTGCGGATGCGCGACGACCTGGTAGAGGTTGCCGGTCTTGCTGCCGCAATAGAGTTCGGGGCCGTCGATGCGGGGGTCGATCTCGGCGTGGGCGAGCCCCCCAAGCCAGCTCCCGTCGTGCCCGAGGAAGCGGGGCGTGTAGCGCCCGCTGTACGGCGCAAGGACGATGCAGCGCCCCTGGTCGTCGAGACCGACGACCTCCGGCGGCCCCCCCGCGAGCAGCGGGTACGCGCCGACGGTCCAGATGCCCGTCTTCCCGTTGTCGATCACGAGCGCGGCGTTCCAGCCTGCAAGGGCCGGCAGCGGCACCTCGCCGTCCTTCGGATCCTCGGGGGCCGGGGGGCCTGCCGCGGGCGGCTGGTCCTCGGGACGGGCCGCGGCGCCGAGCAGCAGGAGTGCGAGCAGGAGCAGGGGACGACGCATGCGTTCCTCCTCACCAGTTCACGGAGAGATCCATCGAGAGGTACCCCTGCAGCGGCGGGCCGGCGACGAGGCCGCCGCCGAAGAACCCGCCCCGCGAGTGCACGTACCACTCGTTGTCGAACAGATTCGTGGCCCCCGCGGCGATCTCGACCGAGTCGCCGTCGCCGATCTCGAAGCGCCGCGCCACGCGCAGGTCCCACACGACGCGCGACGGGTTGATCCCGAGGTTGCCTTCCGGGTTCTCGGTCGGGGTGTTTGCGTCGTCGGAGTACGACTCGCCGACGTAGGTCCCCCCGAGGAAGAGCGACCAGCCGCCGCGGGCGTAGCTCGCGTACCACGCCGCCTTCGAGTCCCACGCGTAGGGGACCTCGTTGCCGTCGTTGGGGCCGCTCCGCAGCTCGGCGTCCTGGAAGGTCACCGAGCCGCCGACGGTCAGGCCCTCCAGGGATACCCACACCTCGCCGAGGTGCCAGCTCGCCTCGAGGTCGATGCCCGTGGTCACGATGCGGCCGAGGTTCTCGTAGAAGCCGGTGTAGAAGACGCCGAAGTCGTCGAAGTCGACGCGCCAGAAGGTCAGCTGCCCGGACACACCGTGGACGCCGCGCGTCCGGATGCCGATCTCGGACGACGTTCCCATCTCCAGATCGAGCTGCTCGTCGGTCGGGGGCACGGACGAGAACCCCCACACCTGCGGCGCGCGGAAGCCCTGGAACCAGTTGGCGAAGACGGCGGTCCGGTCGGACACCTCGTAGGACGCGCCGACGCCCGGGAGCGCGGTGAAGAAGTCCTCGTCGAAGTCGAAGGGCACGATGTCGTCGCTCCCCTTCGCGGTCGGGATCCACTCGAGGCGGACGCCCACCTGGATCGCGAGCTTCTCGGTCGGCCGGAGCGTGTCGTCGATGTGGAACGAGAGCGTGTTCATCTCGTACTCGGAGTCCCTCGTCGTCGTGGAGGGGCCCCCGCCGAACGGCATGGACTGGATCTTGTAGTTGGGGAGCCACTCCCTGTGGAACCGCAGCCCTGCGTAGGCGGTGTGGGGCATCCCCGCGAAGTGGAAGCCCTGCTCCGCCCGGGCGCCGATCTGCCAGAAGTAGCTGTCGTCGGTCCAGTCGAGGAAGGTCGTCGGCGCGCCGAACTGCGGCCGCTGCGCCGCGAGATGGCGCTTCGTGTGCGAGAAGTTGGTGAACGCCTCGACGTAGCCATCGTCGCTGTCGCGGTGGTAGACGACGTCGGCGACCTCGCGGTGGCCGTCGAAGCGGTTGTCCGGCCGGGCGTTGCCGAACCGGTCCGCGTCGAAGTCCGCGCGGGTGAGGCCGCCAGGCGCCTGGTGGCCGTCCTCCATCCAGCTGACGGCGGCCGCGACCCACGACTCGTCGTCGATCACGTGCTTCAGCTTGATCGACGCGTCCTGCTGGTCGAAGTCCCCGTCGTCGCGGTAGCCCGCCCCCCGCCGGTTCACGTAGCTCCCGAGGACCGACGTGCTGCCCGAGACGGGACCGCCGGCCTCGAAGAGCGCGCTCAGGTAGTCGTTGGTCCCCGTTGTCAGCCGGGACGCGAGCAGCGGCTCGCTCGGCACGGGCCTCGTGAGGAAGTTGAGGACGCCGCCCACCGTGTTCGGCGAGTAGCGCACCTGGTGGGCTCCGCGAATGTAGTCCACGGCCCAGATGCGGTCCGGGGTCACCGGGAAGAACGAGAGGGCCGTCCACCCGTAGGGCATCGGGCCTGCCGGCACGCCGTCGATGAGGACGTCGATGTACTCCGTGAGGCCGTCGTCGGGCAGGCCGCGCATCGAGAAGCTCGGCGCCGCCGCCTCGCCGCCGTTGTAGGGTCGCGTGGAGATCGCCGGGATGTGCTGGACGAGCTCGTTGATCTCGCGCGCGGCGGTCTCGCGCACGCGCTCGGGGCCGAACACGTTGCGCGAGCCCACGGCGTCGAGCGGGACCTCGGGCGCCTCCTCGATGGGCGTTCCGGTCACGAGGATCTCCGGCACCTCCTGCACGGGCGCCCCCACGGGACCGGTCGGGTCACCCGGCCGCGGCGCGGGCCGGGGTGCAGGCCCGCCCGCGCAGCCGATCGCGAGCACGAGGACGCCGGTCGCGAGCGCGCGGACATTCGTCATGCCGCGGACCGGCGCAAACCACGTTCCGCGGCATTCGTATCGTCCGCGCTTCGGATCACGCGGGGACGATCACGTTCCCGTAATGGCGGCCCGCTCGGCCGTGTCGCGCGGGAGACGATCCCGGGCCGGTGCAACCCGAGTGTTGCATTCGCGCGGGAGCGCGGTCAGACCTTCGCGCGACGAGTGGCGACGACGTCGAGCACCTGGCGGAGGTTCTCGACGCGGAAGGGCTTCTTCAGGCACGCGTCGGCAAGCCCCTGCGTGTCGTTCGTCGCCGCGTCGAGGTCGTGGCCCGACGTGATCACGATCGGCAGCGCGGGGCGGATCTTCCGGATCTCCCCCGCCGCCTCCCAGCCGCTCATCACCGGCATCGCCACGTCGAGGATCACGGCCGTGAACTCCTTCCGCGCGTTCCGCACCGCGTTCACCGCGCGGCGGCCGTCCGAGGCCGTCACGACCTCGTAGCCGAGCCCCCTGAGCATCTCGGCCGCCACCTCGCGCATCACCTCCTCGTCGTCCGCGAGGAGCACCGCACCCGAGGCCGTCGGCGCTGCGGCGCCCGGCGCCGCGCTCTCGTTCTCGGCGGGGACGTCCGCCGCGGGCAGCACGATCTCGACCTGCGTGCCCTCGCCCTTCCGGCTCGTGATGTCGATCGTGCCGCCGTGCCGCTCGATCACGCGGTACGCCATGTAGAGTCCGAGGCCCGTGCCGCGCCCGGTCTCCTTGGTCGTGAAGAACGGGTCGAAGACCTTCGCGAGCGTCTCCGCGTCCATCCCGACGCCCGTGTCCGACACGACCACGCTCACCGCGGGGCGGCCCTTCAGCCCGGTGCCCGCCGCCTCGAGCGTGAGCGTGCCGCCCTTCGGCATCGCGTCGCGGGCGTTCAGGCTGATGTTCAGGAGCACCTGGTGGATCTGGCTCTCGTCGCCGAGGACGTTGGGCAGCTCGGGCTCCCAGCGCATCGTCACCGTGATCGAGGGGTCGAGCGTCTCCTCGAGGAGCCCCGCCACCTCGCCGAGCACGCGCGAGATCGCGAAGGGCGCCACGCGCACCGGCCGGTCGCGCACGATCCCGAGGAGCTGGCGCGTCACGTCCGCCGCGCGGTCCGCCGCCTTCTCGATCGACTGGAGGTAGCGGAGCGTGCGTTCGCGGTCGTCGAGGCACCCCTTCATGAGGCTCGCGTAGCCGAGGATCCCGCCGAGCAGGTTGTTGAAGTCGTGCGCGATGCCCGACGCGAGCGTGCCGACGCTCTCCATCTTCTTCGCGCGCACGAGCTGGGCGAGGATGCGCTTCCTCTCCGTGATGTCCGCGACCGCGAACAGCCTCGCGTCGATGCCGCCGACCCGGATCGTGCTCGTCCGAAGCGCGACGTCCACGGTCCGCCCGTCGGGCCGCAGCAGGCGTCCGTCCGTCTCGCCGGGGAGCGACGTGCCGCCCTGCTGCGCGATCACCTTGTCCGCCGCGCGGCCGACGAGCAGCGACGGCGGCAGCCCGAGCATCTCGCCGACGCGCGTGTTCGCGAAGAGCACGCGCCCGTCGCGCACGATCAGGATCCCGTCGTGGCCCTGCTCGACCACCGCGGCGTACCGCTCCTCCGACTCGCGCAGCTTCGCCTGGAGGTGCTTGTTGTGGATCACCACGCCCATCAGCGTGATGAACCTGTCCACCCAGACGAGCGGGCCGAGGCTCGCGGGGTCGGGCCGCTTGCCGTCGGCAGGCCGGTCGAGCGAGAGCACGCCGCTCACCTCGCCGTGCGCGTCGCGGACGAAGAGCATCAGCCGGTCGTTCGGCCGCCACTCGGCACCCGCCACCGGCTCGCTCGCGTGGAAGGACATCCCGAACGGGATCGCGGAATCCTCGGGCATGAAGCAGATGTTCGTGCCCTCGATCCGGTGCTTCTCCCAGATCCGCTGCCGGCGCCGCGCGCGGCTCTCGGGCGTCGCCTGGCGCGCCGCCTTGAGGAAGCTCTGCCGCATCTCCTCGTCGCCGCCCTCGAGCCCGATGTAGACGTCGTCGCCGAAGTAGAGCGAGAGGAGCGCGAGACGGTAGGGCGAGAGCTCCACCGCGCGCTTGCAGGCGAGGTCCACGATCGCCTGCACGTCGTCGAGCGCGTACACCTCGGCGAGCGTGGCGAGGACCTTTTCCGCCTGCGATACGTCCATGGAGGGCCGCTTCTCTTATCGGCGTCCCGCGAGGGCGGGTTTGAGGGGGTCCGGGGGCAAGGGGGGGGCTAGAATCCCAGTCCCTTGCGGCCGCGGCTCCTCGCCTTCCTCCTCTTCCTCTCGGGCGCGGGCGCGCTCGTCCTCGAGGTGGCGTGGTTCCGGCGCACCGCGCAGGTCGCGGGGGCAACCTCGGTCGCGATGGCCGGCGTGCTGGCGGCCGTGATCGGCGGGATGGCGATCGGCGCCCACCTCCTCGGCAGGGTCGCCGACCGCTCCCGGGACCCCCTCCGCCTCTACGCGCTCCTCGAGGCCGGGGTCGCGCTCGGCGCCGTTCTCTCCCCCACCCTTCTCGACCTCGCCCGGCCCGCATTCGACGCGGCGACGATCCCGGTCCGCTTCCTCCTCGCGACCGCGATCCTCGCCCCGCCCGCCGTGCT
>JAKLKT010000130.1 GCA_023150495.1 Planctomycetota bacterium | reverse complement strand
GCCCGAACGCCGATGTGGGTTACTTGAAGAAGGTCGTCGACTCGGTCTCCTCGACCGGGCGAGACCGCTGGTTGGACGTCATGGCGACCCTGATGCGGACGTCGCCCTCGCTGACGGCCTTCACCTCGACGCGCCATTCGGCCTTCTCGCCGGCGGCGAGCGAGGCGAGCGGCCTGAACGTGACCCGCCTGCCGACCTGGTCCGCCTTGGTCGAGCCGGCCGAGCTCACGTAGCCCATCGTGTCCTCGAGATCCACGACGATCTGGATGTTCGTGTCCGGCGTACTGCCCTGGTTGGTCACGGTGATCAGGTACGTCGTCACGCCGCCGAGCTCGATGGGGTCGTCGAGGTCCTTCACCTCGAGGAGGATGGCGGCGATGCCCGTCACATCGGTCTCCGCCGTGGCGCTGACCGCGTCGGCGCAGTAGGCGTTGGCCGTGGTCGTGCTGCGCACGCGCGCGGCTCCCTCCGACGAGATCCTCATGTTGAACGTGCGCGCCGCCCCGGGCGCCATGCTCCCGAGCCTCCAGCGCACCACGCCTCCGTCCAGCGTGCCGCCCTCGGACGCCTGCACGAACTTCGTGTCCGCGGGGAGGTTCTCGGTCACGACGACGTCCCTGGCCTCACCGTCGCCCGTGTTCCGGAGCGTCATGTCATACGCGATCGTCCGGCCACGGTAGGTCTTCTTCGTGCCCTGCTTCTCGAGCACGAGCACCGGCCTCGTGACGGTCGTCCACGCCTCGCCCGATCTGGCCGAGAGGCCCCCGTCGGCTCTCGCGGACGCCACGCTGGAGTACCTGCCGGTCCTCGCGGCCTTCTCCCTCCACGAGAACGTCTTGGACTCCCCCGGCTCGAGGGCGAGCAGCGTGTGGCTCACGTTGCTCTTCCCTTCGAGGGTCGAGATACCGTCCGGAAGCCGCTCCTCGATGACGATGTTCCGGGTCGTGCCCGTGCCGCTGTTGCTGACCGTCACGGAGCGGACGATCGGATCGCACACGAGAATCGCAGCCGTGGCCGTGCTCGAGATCGTGAGCGCCGGCTTCACGACCTGCGTCGTGCTGCAGAAGACCGAGTTCCAGTCGACCTCGGCGCAGTGGGTCACGTGGCCGGCGCCGAGGGCGCTGCCGGTGACGGTGATCTCCTTCGCCTGCCTCCCGCGCAGGCTCCCGAGGTTCCAGCGGAGGTTCCTGCCGTCCTCGGTCTGGGGTCTCGATCCGCTCAGCTGGAAGTTGCCCTGCGGCTTATCCAGGACCACCACGTTGTCGAGGTTCTGGTCGGTGAGGTTCGTGACCCTGAGCACATACTCGTACCGCGTGCCGGCGCTGACCTCGGCGGGCGTGCCGCTCTCGAGGACGACCACGCTCGTGCGCCTGTCGCCCGTGGGGTAGGCGCGCTCCGTCCAGTGAAGGCCGTCGCTCGAGCGGCTCTCCGCGGCGGGAGCCTCCCGGGCCGGCTCGGGGCTCTTCTCGCTGCTCGCGCAGCCGATCAGCAGCGCGAGCGTCGCGAGGAATGCCGATGCGATTCTGGTCATGTCGGATTCTCCCTTTGAGTTGCAGGACAAGAAACCGCGCTCCGACACCGCATCGGATCGCCTCCCGTGTGGCTGCACGCGACACGGGCGCAAAGGACGTGCCGACGCGGGTCCAGATGCAATTCGCAAGCGTTCCGCGGTCCGCCGTCCGGCATGGTCCCGACGCTTGTGCCGTGCGGTCCCACTCCAGTGGGAGCGTCGCGGCTTCTTGGGACGAACCTCGTGCCGCAGCCGCTCGCCGGGCCCCGCCACGGCTGTCCATGCGGTCCCCTCCCCCCGCGTGCCGCGGCAAACGCCAGGGGCACGGCATGTGCACCACGTTGCCGACAAGTGGATTCGCCGCACTCGCGTGGGCGCGGCTGCGATTCGACGCACGCCGGCATCCCACGCGTCGCTCACGACGCCGGGCTTTCTCCCACACACCAACGCCGGCACCGCGAGTAGGAGCGCAGAGCTCCGGGACCGCCGCGGCATCTACCGCACGGGGCCGGACGCAAGTCCGGCCCCAGCCTTCCGCATGCCGCGCTGAGCTGTCCGCCGCTCTACGCGGCTCTGCGCCCGATGAACTCGAGGACCCGCTCGAACGGGATGTGGTCGGCGACATCCTCGCCGTTGTGCACGTGGCGGACGATGCCTTCCTCGTCGATGAGGAAGTCGCCCGGGAGGCGCGTGATCGTCCCGTCCGTCGGGCCCGGGAGGAACCCGAGCGCTGCGGCCTGCACGGTCCTCAGGCCGACGTCGCGACCGATCAGGCCCGCCACGCTCGCCCGCAGTCCGTACAGCATGTACAGCTTCTCGTGCGGGTCGCTGACGAGCGGGAACGGGGGACTCTGGCTTCCGACGTAGGCGGCGATGCGCTCCGGGGAGCTCGGGAAGACCGCCACGATCTGGAGTTCGGCCGGCTTGAGATCGTGGCGCTTGCAGATCTCGTGCACGCGCAGGTTCGCGAGCGGGCAGCTGGCGAACCGGAAGAACGCGAGCCATACCTTTCGACCGCGATAACCATCGAGCACGATCTGCTCTCCCGACGACGTCGCGGCCGAGAACGCGGGCGCTCTGTCGCCCGCGGAAACCGTAGCGCCCATGTTGCACCTCCCATTGCTGCACTCGCGGGCGGATGTAAGGAACGCACGTGGCGTGCCGTGCGGGCAAGGAGTCCGGATTCCCGTTCAGGACTTCCGGATGCCGAGCCGCCTGATCCGCGCCTCCAAGGTCGTCGGCTTCACCCCGAGGATCTTCGCCGCGCCGGCCTCACCGCTCACCTGCCACCCGGTCCGCTCGAGCACGCTGACGATGTGGGCGCGCGTCACATCCTCGAGGGTCGCGACCTGCCCCGGGCGATCCGGCGCGCCAGGCTTAGGCATCCACTCGCCCAGCTCGAGCGAAGGTCCCCTCGAGATGATGACCGCCCGCTCGATCACGTTCTCGAGCTCCCTCACGTTGCCGGGCCAGGAGTAGCCGACAAGCACCTCCATGGTCTCCGGGCGGACCGTGACGATCTTCCTGCCGAATCTCGCCGCGAACTTCTTGAGGAAGTGCTCGACGAGGAGGGGGATGTCCTCCGCGCGCTCCCGCAGCGGCGGGATGCGGATCGGGAAGACGTGCAGGCGGTAGTAGAGATCCATGCGGAACGTGCCCGCCTCCATCGCCCGGTCCAGGTCGGCGTTGGTCGCCGCGATCACCCGGACCTTGATCTTGATCGTCTCCGAGCCGCCCACGCGCTCGAACTCCTCCTCCTGGAGGACGCGGAGCAGCTTCGTCTGCATCTCCACGGGCAGATCGGCGATCTCGTCGAGGAAGATGGTGCCGCCGTTGGCCAGCTCGAAGCGGCCGATCTTCCGCGCGTGCGCCCCTGTGAAGGCCCCCTTCTCGTGGCCGAAGAGCTCGCTCTCGATGAGGCCGCTCGGGATCGCGGAGCAGTTCAACTTCACGAGCGGCTTGTTCGCGCTCGGACCCAGCCTGTGCAGGGCGCGCGCGACGAGCTCTTTCCCGGTGCCGGTTTCGCCGAGGATGAACACGCTGGCGCTCGTGGGCGCGACGATCTCGATGTCCTTGGCCAGCTTCGCGATCGCCTTGCTCCTCCCGATCATCTCCCCGAGGTACTGGCCGTCGATCTCGTGCTGGAGGTAGGTGCTCTCCCGCTCGTACCGCTCCTTCAGGGCGGCGATCTCCTCGTAGGAGAGGCAGTTGTCGAGGCCGATCGCGACGGCATCCGCCACCTCGCGCAGGACCGCGAGGTCCGCCGCGCCGTAGTGGCCCTCCTCCTTCGAATCGAGGGCAAGGGCGCCCAGGGAGCGCCCGCGCACGACCAGCGGCAGGATGCAGCACGATCGGATCCCGAGTGCCGTGAGCACCTGGTGCGAGGTCGGGAAAGGCTCCAGGTCGGCGAGGCTCGATGCGACGAGCACGCGCCTGTTCGCGATGACCCAGGCTGGGGCCGTGCCCTTCGTGGGATAGGTGTTCCCGGCCTGGAACGATGTCTTGTCCTCGGCCCCGATCGCGTAGACGAGCAGGTCCCGCTCCTCGGCCCGAGGGATGAAGACCGCCAGCCGGTCGAACGTGACCACCGAAGTGATCGACACGGCGATCGCCCGGAACAGATCCTCCCGCTTCCGGTGCACGGCCACCGCCCGCGTGATGCCGAGCAGCGCCTGCTGCTGGCTGCTCACACGTTGCGGCTCCGTGCTGGTGCTCGCGACCGCGCCGTGGGCGAGGCAGCGGTCGAGGGCGACGGCCACGGCCTGCGCGACCTGCTGGTAGAAGTGGAGCTCGCCCTCCCGGTACGTCCCCGGCTCCCGCGCGAGCACCGCGAGGAAGCCGATGCACTGGTCGCCCACCTCGAGCGGCAGGACGCAGCCCGAGCTCATGTCGTCCCGCCTCAGGAACTCGCGCCACTCGGGGAAGTCCGAGATCTGCTCGAGATCGCGCGTGATGTACGGCCGGCGGCGGCGGATCACCCAGCCGGGAACGGTCCCGTCGAGCGGGAATCGCGCGCCGGGCATCCAGTTCACGGGCTCGTTCTGGGCCTCGTACGCGTAGAGCACGAACTCGTCGCGCTCCGGCTCGGCCACGCCGATCCCCATCCGGTCGAAGGGCACGGACCCGCGCAGCGCGCTGGCGACGCTGGAGAAGAGGTTCTTGCGGTCGAAGGGCGCCGTGAGCGCCTTGATGATGTCGAGGAGGATGCGGTACCTCTCCTCGGCTTCGGGGAGGTGAGAACCGCGATCGGCCATCTCCTGTGCCTCAAGCGTGGCTATGTCGACAGCGCCGCATCGGGAGTCGATTGTACCCTCGCCGTCGCCGCCAACGGCGAGAACGGTTCAGGAGGGGGTCCGGGGGCGGCGGAGGTCGCGTGCAGGCCTTCTCCGCGACTGGACAAGCGCCAGCGCGGCGTCGCGGGCGTTCGCGAAGGCCTCGTCGAGCGTCTACGCCTGCATGATCAGCTGCGGGTCGAGGGGCGATGTCACGACGTAACCGCCCTCCTCCGCGCTTTCGAGGCGGAACACCAGCCGGCCGTCGGACACCCTTTCGCGCCTGCCCATGCAGACGAGGATCGCCGGGATTGCTCACACCGCAAGGCCCGCGGCGTGGCCGGTCGCGAAGGCGCTCTGGAAGTTGAAGCCACCGATCGGGCCGTCCACGTCGAGGATCTCGCCCGCGACATGGAGCCCCTTCACGATCCGCGACTCCATCGTCGAGGGGCCCACCTCCGGCAGCGCCACGCCGCCGGCCGTCACCTCCGCGTGGTCGAAGCCGCGCGTGCCCGCGACGGGCGGCGCCCAGCGCCTGATGGAGCACCGCGCGCGCGTCCGTCGCCGCCCAAAAACGGTTCGGATGAGCCTCGGCTCAGATCCCTGCGGGGCGCGGGATTCCCAGGATCCGGCAGATTCCGCGCGCCGTGCCGCGCTTGATCTGGTCGTGCCGAGGAACCGATGCCTTGGCCTCGTTTGCGGGATTCACCCAGACGTCGTGCCTCGCGCCGTGGTGATGAAGGAAGCACCCCTAGTCGCGCAGGTGCTTCTCGAGCGTCCGTCGCTTCACGATGCCCGTTTGTTGCGGGCGGCCGCGGAGAGGCTCCGCATGAGTTTCCTGCGCGAGTGACTGAGCGCCTTCGCCGCGTCCTTGGCGTTGGAGAACGCCTCTCGGATGGTCTCGGCCTCGGTGATGAGTTCGGGGTCGAGAGGCGAGGTCACGACGTAGCCTCCTTCCTCGGCCTCTTCGAGGCTCAGTACCAGCTTCCCATCGCTCACGGTGTAGCGTTTGCCCATGGAAACTCCCAGATCGGCATTCTATCGCATCTGGTCGACGAGGCCTCCGAGAGGGCGACCCAATCAGACCGCAAGGCCCGCGGCGTGGCCGGTCGAGAAGGCGCTCTGGAAGTTGAAGCCGCCGATCGGGCCGTCCACGTCGAGGATCTCGCCCGCCACGAAGAGGCCCTTCACGATCCGCGACTCCATCGTCGAGGGGTCCACCTCCGGGAGCGCCACGCCGCCGGCCGTCACCTCCGCGTGGTCGAAGCCGCGCGTGCCCGATACCGGCGGCGTCCAGCGCTTCACGGCCATGAGCAGCGCGTGGCGGAGCGCCTTCCTCGTCTCCGTGCCGGGCTGGTCCCCCCGGACCCCCACCCCTTCGCACAGCCCTTCGGCGAGCCGCGCGGGAAGCGGCAGCGCCTTCGCGATGCGCTTCGCCTGCGCGATCGCGGTTCGCAGCTCCTCTTCGCTCATGTCGGGCAGGAAGTCCACGTGCAGCTCCGCGGGGCCGAGCTCGAACCAGCGCGACACGTCCATCGCGCCGGGACCGGAAAGGCCCGTGTGAGTGAAGAGCAGCGGGCGGCGGCGGTCGGCGCGCTTCTTCACCCACACGCGCGCGCCCGGGACCGTGATGCCCGCGAGCGCGCGCACCCACGGGAGCTCGACGACGAGCGGCACGAGCGCGGGGACGGGCCGGACGATCGTGTGGCCGAGCTCTTCGAGCCACGCGTAGCCGTCGCCGGTCGTGCCCGACTTCGGGTAGGACTTGCCGCCGACGGTGACGAGGACTTTCTGTGAATGGACGTCGCCGCGGGCCGTGCGGACGAGGAATCCGGGGCGCAGGTCGAGGACGGCGGCGTCGGTGCGGACGGTCGCGCCGGCGTCGAGCGCGCGGCGGAGGAGCGCGTGCGCGACGTCGCTCGCCTTGCGGCTCTTGGGCCAGACCTTCTCCCACTCGCCCTCCTCGGTCGGGACGCCGAGTGTTTCGAGCTCGTGGCGGACATCGTGCGGGCCGAGACGACGGAGCGACGGCGCGAGGAAGCGTCCGCCGTCGCGGCCGTAGGCTTCCTGGAGTGCTCTGCCCTCGAGGGTGGTCGTGACGTTGCAGTGGGTGCCGCCGCTCGCGAGGATCTTCACGCCGACGCGCGGGTTCTTCTCGAGGAGGAGGACTTTCTTGCCGCGGGCGGCGGCGGTGCCGGCGGCCCAGAGCCCGGCCGCGCCCGCGCCGAGGATGACGACGTCGGCGCTCTCGGGGAGCGGCCCCGGGCACATGAGGGGGGAGGGGCGCGGGGAGGGGGCGGGATCCCTTGTGACGCTCACGGCCATGCTACATGGCGGGCTCGGTGTCTCCGCCGCGGCCGCGCTCGCGTGCCAGCGCGATCAGCAACGGCAGGATCAGCTGGTCGCGGACCCTCCCGGTGCCGGACTTGATGGCGATGAGCGTGGACAGGTCGAGCACGCGCAGGCGAAGGGAGCCTTCCGTCAACTCCACGGTATGAGGCAGCAGGTCCGCGTAGTCCCGGCCGTCATGCAGGCGGGCCAGCACGTCGAGCGGGCCGCATCGGGTCGTCAGCTTGACCTGTCCGGGTCCGCGGAGCGCCGCCGGGTCCGGCCGGATGTCGCGGCGCGCGGGGTCGCGCACGCGCGCGTCAAGCTGCTCGAGCAGCTCCGTGAGCCTTGCGATGTTCTCCGTGTCGACGCGGGGGACGATGTCCACGTCTTGGGTCGTCACGGGTGCGCCGTGCAGCACAGCCGCGGCTCCGCCCACGACGATGAACTCCACACCGGCCCGGTGCAGCGCGTCGAGAAGGGACTCGAGGTCAGCTTCGCGCGGGTGGCCCGGCACGGCGGAAAC
>JAKLKT010000129.1 GCA_023150495.1 Planctomycetota bacterium | reverse complement strand
GCTCCGCCAGCGCAGCACCGACCACTCGTTGCGGATCTGCTCGTACGCGGGCCAGATGTAGTCGATGAACTGGATCTCCGCGACCGGCTTCAGCCCGCGCGTCGCGAGCCCGACCGTCCGGCCGAGGATGTTCGCCTCGGCGAGCGGCGAGTTGTAGCACCGGTGGCCGCCATGCGCGCGCTGGAGCCCGTGCGTCGCCTTGAAGACGCCGCCCTTGCCCTTCACCTCGGAGAGCGCCGACTCGCGCGTCGCGTCGGCCACGTCCTCGCCGAACACGAGCACCCGGGGGTCCCGCGCCATCTCGTCGAGGAGCGTCTGGTTGATGAGGTCGATCATCGTCCGCGGCTCGCCCTCGAACGCGGGATCGGTCGCGAACGCGGCCGACGTCGGGTCGACGTCCGGGGAGTAGACCCAGAGCTCGGCGGCCGCTCGCGTCTTCTCCGGCCACTTCGCGGCGAGCGCGCGCTCCGAGGCCTCCTCGATCTCGCGGTCGACATCCTTCCGGATCGCCTCGAGCTCCTCCTCCCCCGCGACCCCCTCCTCCACGAGCCGGCGGGGGAACGTCACGACGGGATCCTTCGTCGCCTCCTCGTCGATCTCCGAAGCCGGCCGGTAGAGCCGCTGGTCGTCCGACATCGAGTGGCTGTAGGGACGGATGCAGTGCGC
This sequence comes from Planctomycetota bacterium, assembly GCA_023150495.1. Taxonomy (GTDB): domain Bacteria; phylum Planctomycetota; class PLA2; order PLA2; family PLA2; genus PLA2. The sequence continues at coordinate 7,045 of JAKLKT010000129.1, read as the reverse complement.
GTGCACGAGCGCCGGGCCCTTGCCGGAGCGCGCGTGCGCCAGAGCCTCGCCCATCACGCGGTAGGACGCGACCGGGTCGCACCCGTCCACCTCGAGGATCAGGAGCGGCCGGAATGAGGCGACTGTCTTCGAGATCGACGAGTGCGGCGTCTGGACCTCCCGCGGCACCGAGATCGCGTACTCGTTGTCCTCGATGAGGAAGACGATCGGGAGCGCCATCACGCACGCGGTCGTGAGCGCCTCCCAGAACTCGCCCTCGGAGGTCGAGCCGTCGCCGCCCGTGCAGAGCACGACCTCGTCGCCGCGGAACTCGCCGCGAACCGCGCTCCGCACGTCCTCGTGGTCGCGCATCTTCGCGATCGCCTCCGCGCAGCCGACGGCCTGGAGGTACTGCGTGGCGATCGGCGACGACGCGGACACGAGCCGGTAGTCCTTGTGCCCCCAGTGCGCGGGCATCTGCCGGCCCGCCGACGCCGGGTCCTCGGCCGACCCGACCGCCTGCAGCAGCATCTCGTAGGGCGTGACGCCGAGCGCGAGCGCGAGCGCGCGGTCCCGATAATACGTATAGAACCAGTCGTACCCGGACCGCGCGGCGAGGCCGGCCGCGGCGCAGATCGCCTCGTGACCGGCGCCGTTGATCTGGAAGTATGCCTTGTTCTGGCGCTTGAGGACGATCTCCTTGTCGTCCGTCCGCCGCGAGGCGTAGATGAGCCGGTAGAGCTTCAGGAGATCGCCCTTCGAGAGACCGGTCGTGTCGGGTCGAGGGGCCTCCTTCACGCGGCGCTTCTGCATCGGCGAGCGGAGTCTATCCGAGCGCGCGGACGGGGCAAAAAAAGGAAGGAGAGGGGGTCCGGGGGCAGGTGGCGCGGGGGCTCCGGGGGCCGTCAGAACGTGTAGCGGCGGTCCGCCACCGCGCTGCCGAAGTCGAGCTCGATCGAGGCCGCCGTCGCGCGGATCTCGCGGAGATCGAAGCACTTGCGGAAGAACGCGACCTGGAGGCACGCGCGCACGGTGAAGTCGCGGTACGGGAAACGGAGCGTGAAGCCCTTCTCGTCCGCGGACCAGGTCCCCTTGAGCAGGTCCGAGATCTCGAGCTCCGCCTTCCCGGCGGGGACGACGAGCTCCGGCCCGTCGTTGCTGAACGCGTCGCCCTTGAGCACGAGGTCGCCGCGCGACCGGACGCGATCGAGCACCTCGGGGCCCGCGCCGAAGAGCGCCGCCACGTCCGCGAGCGGGACCCTCGCCGGGCGCGCGAAGAGCGTGCGGTGGAGCGAGTGCACCGCCTCGCGGATCTCCGGCCGGTCCGACATCGGCCCCATGGTAGCGCGCCCGCCGGGCCCCCGGAGCCCCCCCGCACCCGTCGCCGGGAACCGTATTGACCCGGTGCCCTCCATCGTTTCGGATAGCCTCCATGCCGGACGAGGAAGCCATCCGGGCGCTGCGCGAGGCCGTTCGCGTGTCGCCGACGAACGTCCCGCTGCGGAAGCACCTCGCGAGGACGCTCCTCGGCCTCGGCCGGGCCGCGGAGGCGGAGGCGGAGTTCCGCGCCGCCGCCGCGCTCGCGCCCGACGACCTCGAGGTCAAGCTCGGCCTCGGCGAGGCATTCCTGCAGGGCGGGAAGCACGGCGAGGCGTTCGTGCTCGTCGAGAGCCTCGTGAACGCGCCCGAGACTCCTCCGCAGGCCTACCTCTTCCACGCGCGCCTCCTCGAGAGGACCGGCGACGTCGCGGGCGCGGTGCGGCAGTACGGGAAGGCCGTCGACGCGGACCCCTCCGTCCGCGACAAGGAGCTCGCCGAGCGGCTCGGCATCGGCGCCGACGAGCGCCACGCGGAGGTGGTCGACGGCCGCGTCCGCCGCACGGACGAGGAGGAGGACGCGTTCGAGGCGGACGTGGAACGCCCGTCGATCTCCTTCGCGGACGTCGGGGGGATGGAGGCGCTCAAGGAGGAGATCCGCATCAAGATCATCCATCCGCTGAAGCACAGGGAGCTCTACCGCGCGTACGGGAAGGCTGCCGGCGGGGGCATCCTCATGTACGGGCCGCCCGGGTGCGGCAAGACCCACCTCGCGCGCGCCACGGCCGGCGAGATCGCCGCGGGGTTTCTCGCGGTCGGGCTCCACGACGTGCTCGACATGTGGATCGGGAACAGCGAGAAGAACCTCCACGCCGTCTTCGAGCAGGCGCGGAGGAGCGCCCCGTGCGTCCTCTTCTTCGACGAGGTCGACGCCCTGGGCGCGAGCCGCACCGACATGCGGAAGAGCGCGGGGCGCCAGCTGATCAACCAGTTCCTTTCGGAGCTCGACGGGGTGCAGTCCTCCAACGAGGGCGTCCTCGTGCTCGCGGCGACCAACGCCCCCTGGTACCTCGACACCGCCTTCCGCCGCCCCGGCCGGTTCGACCGCATCCTCTTCGTGCCCCCGCCCGACGCGGCGGCGCGCGCGGCGATCCTCTCGATCCTCTGCCGAGGCAAGCCGCTCGAGGACATCGACTACGCGCTGGTCGCGAAGAAGGCGGAGCACTTCTCCGGGGCCGACCTGAAGGCGCTCGTCGACGCGGCGGTCGAGGGGAAGCTCCGGGAGGCGATGCGCGAGGGGAAGCCGAAGCCCCTCACGACGAAGGACCTGGCGGCCGCCGCCGGGACGATCAAGCCGTCCACCCGCGAGTGGTTCTCCACGGCGAGGAACTACGCCCTCTACTCGAACGAGGGCGGGCTCTACGACGACATCCTCAAGTACCTGAAGTAGCGATGGGCGTCCACATCGAGCGCGCGCGGATCCTCTTCCAGCAGTCGCGCTGGGAGCCGGCGGAGGCGGAGCTGCGGAAGGAGCTGGCCTCCGACCCCGGCGCGTGGGACGCCCACGCGCTGCTGGCGCTCTGCCTCGCGGCGCAGGGCCGCTACGACGACGCGACGCGGGAGGGACAGGAGGCGATCCGGCTCGCGCCCGATCGCGCCTTCTGCCACTACGCGCTCGGCCACGTGTACGTGGCGCGGCGCCGGTTCCGCGAGGCGGAGCAGTGCGCGCGCGAGGCGATCCGCCTCGAGCCGGACGACCCGGACTACTTCGAGCTCCTCGCCGACGTCTGCTTCGCGCAGGAGCGCTGGGAGGACGCTCTCGAGGCCGCCGAGCGGGGCCTCGCGCTCGATGCGGAGCACGCCGGCTGCACGAACACGCGCGCGATGGCGCTCGTGAAGCTCGGCCGCCGGGGAGAGGCGGGCGAGGCGCTCGAGGGCGCGCTCGGCCGCGACCCGGAGAACGCGCTGACGCACGCCAACGAGGGCTGGCGGCAGCTCGAGCTGGGGAAGGCGGAGAAGGCCCTCGAGCACTTCCGCGAGGCGCTCCGGCTCGAGCCGGGCAACGAGTGGGCGCGACAGGGGATCGTCGAGGCGCTCAAGGCGCGGTCCGTGATCTACAGCCTCGTCCTCCGCTACTTCCTCTGGATGGCGAAGCTCGGCGGCAGGGTGCGCTGGGCCGTGATCCTCGGCGGGTACTTCGGGGCGAAGCTCCTGCAGAAGCTCGCGAGGAAGAACCCGGACCTCGCCCCGTTCGTCTGGCCGATCCTCGTCCTCTACGTCGTGTTCTGCCTGCTGACGTGGCTCGCGACGCCGCTCTTCAACCTCCTGCTCCGGCTCAACCGGTTCGGCCGCCTCGCGCTCTCGCGCGAGGAGACGGTCGCCTCCAACTGGGTCGGGGCCTGCCTCCTCGTCTCCCTTCTCTCGATCGCGCTCGGCGCGATCCTCGGCGCGAGGCCGCTCCTCTTCACCGGCCTCGGGATCTTCGCGCTGCTGATCCCCCTGGCCGCCACGTTCGCGTGCCAGGCCGGCTGGCCCAGGAGGGCGATGGGAGCGTACACGGCGCTGCTTGCGGCAACCGGCGCGGCGGGGCTCGGGTTCAGCCTCGCGGACGCGCGGTCGGCGGCGGCCGCGCTCTTCCTCGTGCTGTTCCTGGTCGGCGTGATGGCGTCCGCCTGGGTCGCGAACGTCCTGCTGGCCGTCGTGCCGCGGCGCTGAGCCGCCCCCCGCGCCCCCCTACTTCACCTCGATCGTGATCTTTCCGATCGAGCCGCTGAAGCGCGACTTCTTCTCCGCCCCGATCGCCTCGACGACGGGCGTGCCGAGGTCGATCCCGACGTCGGCGGTCTCGTCCGCCGAGAAGCACGTCGGCTGCGTGTGCTCGATGCGGCCCTCCGCGGCCTTCTCGCCGTTCACGTAGAGCGTGCCGGTCCCGCCCTTCCCCATGCCGCCGCCGTCGTAGGCGAACTCGAACCGGATCGTCGCCTTGCCCGGCGGAAGCGCCTTCGTCGCCGCGATGCTCGTCCGGCTCCTGCCGAGGAAGTTGTAGTCGTAGGCCGGCACGCCGTCCTTCACGTAGAGCGCCCAGCCCCCGAACCGGCCGCCCTGGGCGAGGATCGCGCCGTTCGCCCCGCCCGCGGGCACCTCGATCTCCGCGGTGATCGTCTTCGACTTGTTCTTGACGTTCAGGAACACGTTCTCGGTCATGCCGGTCATGCCGCCGGCGAGCGTGAGCGACGTGCGGCCCCCCATCAGGTCGGGGCGCCCGACCAGCTCGGGGATGAACCGCTCGAAGAGCCGGTCGTCGAGCGGAAGCACGTGGTACTTCTCCGCCTCCTTGAGGAAGAGCGCCTGCAGCTCGGCGAGCTTCTCCGGGTTCGAGGCCGCGAGGTCGTTCGAGCAGCTGAAGTCGTTCCGCACGTCGTAGAGCTCCCAGACGTCCTCGAGCAGCGGACGGCGCACCTTCTGCTCCCAGGCGGCCCGGTGGACCGTGCCGGCGAGCCAGCCGTCGTGGTAGATGGCGCGGTTGCAGAAGATCTCGAAGTACTGCGTGACGTGGCGGTCCTTCGCCGCGGCGTCGTCGAAGCTGTAGGCCATGCTCACGCCCTCCATCGGGATCTGGGGCGTGCCGTTGACCACCTTCGGCTCCGGGAGCCTCGCCGCCTCGAGGATCGTCGGCGCCACGTCGATCACGTGGTGGAACTGGCGCCGGACCTCGTTCTTCGCGCGGATGCCCTTCGGCCAGTGGACGACCATCCCGTTGCGCGTTCCGCCGAAGTTCGACGCCACCTGCTTCGTCCACATGAACGGCGTGTCGAACGCGACGGCCCAGCCCGCCGCCATGTGCGGGTAGGTCTCGGGCGAGCCCCACTTGTCCATGACCTTGAGGAGGTCCTCCAGGTGCTCCGGGACGCCGTTGAAGTAGGAGTACTCGTTGAAGAGCCCGTTCATCCCGCCCTCGGCGCTCGCGCCGTTGTCGCCCGCGATGTAGAAGACGAGCGTGTTGTCGAGCTCGCCCAGATCCTCGATCGCGTCGATGACCCGCCCGATCTCGTGGTCGGTCATCTCCGCGAACGCCGCGTAGACCTCGGCCTGCCGCGCGAAGAGGCGCTTCTCGTCCTCCGAGAGCGCGTCCCAGTCCTTGATGGCCTCGGGCTTCCCGGCGAGCTTCGTCCCCTTCGGCACGACGCCGAGCTCGATCTGGCGCGCGAGCGTCTCCTCGCGCACCTTGTCCCAGCCCTGGTCGAACCTGCCCTTCCACTTCGCGATCCGTTCCTTCGGGACGTGGTGTGGCGCGTGCGTCGCGCCCGGCGCGTAGTAGACGAAGAAGGGCTTCTTGGGCGTCAGCGCCTTCTGGTACCGGATCCACGAGACTGCCTCGTCCGTCATGTCGACGAGGAAGTGGTAGTTCGGGTCGTCGGGCAGCTCGACCTGCGCGTCGCCGTCGTAGAAGAAGGGAGCCCACTGGTTCGTCTCCCCGCCGATGAAGCCGTAGAACTTGTCGAACCCCTGGCGGGTCGGCCAGCGGTCGAACGGCCCCGAGATGCTCGCTTCCCACGCGGCGGTCTCGTGCCACTTCCCGAAGGCGGCCGTGCTCCAGCCGTTGAGCCTGAGCGTCTCGGCGACCGGGGCCACGGCGTTCGGGATCTGGCCCGTGTTGCCGGGGAAAGCGGTGGCGGTCTCCATGATCGAGCCCGTCTCGCACGTGTGGTGGTTGCGCCCCGACTTCAGCGCCACTCGCGTCGGCGAGCAGAGCGCGGTCGTGTGGAAGTTGTTGTAGCGGAGCCCCGCCTGCGCGAGCCGGTCGAGCGTGGGCATCGGCACGGGGCCGCCGAACGTCCCCGACGTCCCGAAGCCCATGTCGTCGATCAGGATGATGACGATGTTCGGCGCGCCCTTCGGCGCCGTGACCTCGAAGCGCGGCGGCGGCTTCGCGTTCCGCGCGTCGATCTCCGTGTACACCGGCCGCTTGGGCTCGGCGATCGGGAGCACGGTCCGGTCGGGTTCCTGCGCGAGCGCCGGGGCGGCGGACGCGAGGGCGACCGCGAGCAACACGTTCCAGAACCGCATGCGGGAACTCCTTCCGGGAAACGAGGGACGGCGCGGACACGGCCGGACCGATGCGGGAAGCGTCGGAACCGGCCCGGCAGGGCGCGTGCGGAACCTCATCAGCGTCTCGTAGCCGTCATCCAGAGAGCCGACTGCCGCGTCCGGCACCGGCCGGGCCGCGGCAGAGACTAGCCGCGGGCCTTACCGATGCTATCCGAATCCCGCTAGAATCCCCCGGCCGCATGAGCAACGCCGTCCGCCGGGAGATCGTCCGGGACATCGCGACCCTCCCGCGGGACACGGACCACGACTGCTGGCAGCTGCGGCCGGGCCCGCTGCGGATCGACATCGCCCTCGCCGCGCTGCCCGACCTCGGGGTCCACTACGAGCGCGCCGACACGCTCGTCCGCTCGCGCGGCGTCTCGCCGGGCAGCTACCTCTCGGTCGGGGTGCCGCTGGAAGGGGGCCGAATGCGATTCAACGGTGCCGACGCCGGCCGCAGCATCGTCGCCCTCGGCTCTCACCGGGAGATGGACTGCGTCGCCGACCGGGGCGGCATGCTCTCGGTCGTCCTCGGCGAGGCCGCGATCCGGAGGCTCTTCCTCAACGTGCCCGGCGGCGCGGAGCTGCGGGCGCGATGGCGTGCCACGCCCACTGCACTCCTCCGCCCCGGCGACGCGGCGCCCCGGCTCGCGGCGATGGC
>JAKLKT010000128.1 GCA_023150495.1 Planctomycetota bacterium | reverse complement strand
CCCGGCGCGCGCGGCGGCGGAGGCGGCTACGAGACCTCGCTCGCGCTCCTCTTCCTCTCGCGCGCGACGCAGGCGGCGGTCACGCGCGGGGGCGATCCCGACAGCAACCGGAAGGTGACGAGGTTCCCCGACCGGGTGGGGACGGCGCAGCTCGAGGAGGCGCTCCTCTACTACATCACGGCGCCGCCCGCGGAGCGCGGGAAGCTCGCGCCCCGGTTCGCCGAGGCGGGGGCGCCCCTGGTCGGGTTCCTCGTCGGCAAGCTCCGGTCGAGCGACCGCGAGTCGCGCCGCGGCGCCGCCGAGCTGCTGGAGGCGCTCGTCGAGAAGCGGTTCCTCTTCGACCCCGACGCGAAGCCGGAGGACCGCGACGTGATGATCGCGCCGATCGACGCGTACTGGCAGGAGCAGAAGGGGAAGGTCCGCTGGGACGCGGCGAAGGCGCGGTTCGTCGTCGAGTAGAAGGGCGGGGGTTCCGGGGGCCTCCCCCGATCACCTTCCGGCGAGCGCGCGCACCGCCTTCGCGATGCTCTCCGGGTCGAGCCCCTGGTGCGCCATCTGCTCGTAGAGACCGCCGCTCCCCGCGCGGTGCGTGCCGAGGTGCGCGTACCGGGGGGCGAGCCCCTTCGCGAGGAGCCATGTCCCGTAGCGGACGCCGAGCCCGGTGTCCCGGTTCTGGCTCTCGACGACGAGCACGAAACCCGTCCGCCCCACCTTCGCGAGCATCTCCTCGTCGGGGACGTTGAGCGTCGGCTTGTTGACGAGGCCGACCGCGAGCCCCTCCGCGCGGAGCCGCTCCACCGCGTCGAGCGCACGATAGAGCATCTCGCCGCAGGAGACGACGTAGCCCGCCCGCCCCTCGCGCACGAGGTCGTCCCTGCCCGGCTCGAACCGGTAGCCCGGTCCGTAGAGCGGCGTCCCGTCTTCCCTGAGGATGTCGGGCGTGCCGGACCGCGTCGAGAAGACGAAGCGCAGCCCGGGGTCGTGGAAGATCCGCTCGATCGCCGCGCGCATCTGGTGCCGGTCGGCGGGGAAGTAGAGACGGGTCCTGTCCCCCTCGGCGAGGCCGTTCGCCGCGAAGAAGTTGTTCACGCCGAAGTGGCAGGTGTTGTCGGCCATCCAGTCGACGCCCGCGTGCGAGAAGTGCGCGAGGACGTTGCTCTCGTTGAGCCGCGCCATCGTGATCTCGGAGACGACCATCTCGAGGAAGGCGGAGAAGGTCCCGAAGATCCCCTGGCGCCCCTCGTCCATGCCGAAGCCGGCCGCCGCGGAGAAGTTCCCCCGCTCCATCACGCCGCCGCGGATGTAGACCTCCGGGAACCGCTTCCCGATGTGGTGCATGCCGCACGACCCCTCGAGGTCGCAGTCGATGGCGAGCACCTTGGCGCGCCGCTCCTCGGCGGGCATCCGCTCGATCTGCTCGCAGACGAGCTGCCCGAAGAGGTCGCGATTCCTGCCCTGCTCCTTCGAGCTGCCGAGGTAGACGTAGCTCTCCTTCTGCTTCGCGACCCCCTTCAGGTACGCGACGGCCGCGCGCTCGCCGCGCGCCTCGAGGTAGGAGATCGCGAGCTCGGGCTCGATCACGTCGTGCGCCTTCGGGCTCCCCTCGAGGCCCGGCACGCCGGGCGCCATGCGGCGCCGGTTGACCAGCGCGACGGGCCCGGGCGTCAGCAGCGCGCGCTGGAGGCGGCGGTGGAGCGCGTCGAGGTCCTCGCCGTCGCCCACATCCACGGCGAGACCGTGGCCCGCGAGCGTCCGCGCGACTCCGAAGCCCTGAAGGTACTCGCTCGGGTGCCCCGCGATCGTCACGTCGTTGTCGTCGATCAGGAGCTTGATGTCGAGCCGGCGCGCCACCGCGAGCCGCGCCGCCTCGGCGTCGTTCCCCTCCTGCTGCGAACCGTCGGAGCCGAGGACGACGACGGACTTGCCCGGGTGCGCGATCGCGACGCCGTTCGCATAGGGCCAGAGATGCCCGAGCCGGCCCGAGGAGAAGTGCACGCCCGGGGTCATGCCGCGCTCGGGATGGCCGGGGAGCCCCTCGAACGCCTCGCGGTAGTGGAGCAGCTTCTCCGCATCGAGATCGCCGCGGAGCACGGCGAGCAGGTACTGGAGCGCGACGCGGTGGCCCGCCTCGTCGAAGGGCACCGGCACGATGGGCGCGCCGCCGCGGACGAACCCGTCGAGGAGCAGCGCCTCGGGGACGACGTCGAGGGGCCCGCCGGTGTGCCCGCCGAGGCCCCTCGCCGCGGCGACCGCGGTGAAGAAGACGATCACGTCGCGGCAGAGCTGGACGTTGCCCGAGAGCTGCGCGAGCTCCTTCGGCGAGAGCCTCGGCGCATGCAGGTCGAGCGGGAGCGGCTGGAACCGCCGGAGATCGATGGGGAAGGCCATGGGGACGCGGCGCGCCGCCTCCCTACGGGTCTCCGGGCCGGGAACGTTCGAGGCGGTCTCGATGGGCATCATGCGGAGGCAGAGTGTACGGGGACCGGGGGTCACTCCCGGCCTCCCGATCGGGGGGGGTTCCGGGGGCCCGCGTCACGGCACGTAGAGGATCCGCACGCACGACTTGCACTGGATGACCTTCTTCCGCGCGAGCACCTGGACGGCGTCGTTCGCGGTCACCGACATGTGGCACGACGCGCAGTGGAGATCGCTGCCGATGCGCCCCGCCACCCGGTCGATCGTGCCCTCCACGGTCGCGAGGGCGTCCTTGTGCTTCCGGCGGACGCGCTCGTAGATCTGGAGCGCCTCGCCCGGCACGTGGGGCAGGAACCCGGTCCGCTCCCCGTCGTGGCCCTGGAGCTCCTGGCGCACGTCCGCGAGCGAGCCCTCGAGCTGCCCCCGGGCCCCCTCATGCTTCTCGCGCGCGACGCGGAGCTCCTCCTTGAGCTTCCCGACGTTGCTCTCCGCCTCGCCCGCCTTCTCGAGCGCCTTGAGCGCCTTCTCCGAGAACGAGTTGACGTCGGCGAGGACTCCCGCGAGCTCCTCGCGGATGACCTCGTACTCCCGGTTCGAGAGCTTCGGCGCGTTCATCTGCGACTTGAGCTTCTCGCGGCGCTCCTCGCGGGTCTTCACCTCGAGCTCCGCGCGGTCCGCCTCGGCGCGCGCGGCGCGCAGCACCTGCTCCTGCTCCGCGATGGACGCCTCGAGGCGCGCGATCGTGTCCGTGTGCTCCTTGAGCTTGATCGGGACCTGGTCGAGCCTCTTCTGGAGACGGTCCCGCTTCCGGTCGATCTCCTGGAGCCTGATCAGCGTCTCGATCACATCCATCTTGACCTTCGCTTCCGTTTCCATGCCTGCTCCGCGGCTTCGGGATTCACCGGGCCGCAACCGGGCCGGGCCGCTTCGGCCCGGAAAGAAACCGGGGGTCCGAACTTCGGACCCCCGGGGAAGGGCGAAACTTGGCGGGCGACTTCGCCCGCGCGATGCGGCGTCACCGTCGACGTCCGCCGGCTCATCGCTCGCCGGCCCCCTCGAGGAAGCCCTCGAGCTTCCGGGCCCGCACGGGGTGCTGGAGCTTCCGGACGGCCTTGGCCTCGATCTGGCGGACTCGCTCGCGGGTCACCTTGAAGATCCTACCGACTTCCTCGAGCGTATAGGTGTACCCGTCGCCGATGCCGTAGCGCAACTTGATGATCTCGCGCTCGCGGAAGGTGAGGGTCTGGAGGACGCCCTCGATCTTGTCCTTGAGCATCTCGTGGGAGGCCGCGGTGACGGGCGACTCGGCCTGCTCGTCCTCGATGAAGTCGCCGAAGTAGCTGTCGTCGGAATCGCCGATGGGCCGGTCGAGCGAGATCGGGTGCTTGCTGATCTTCAGGACGCGCTTCGTCTCCTCCACCGAGATGTCGGTGGCCGCCGCGATCTCCTCGATCGTCGGCTCGCGCCCCTTCTTCTGGATGAGCCGCTTCGTGACGTTCCTGAGCTTGCTCATCGTCTCGATCATGTGGACCGGGATGCGGATGGTCCGGGCCTGGTCCGCGATCGAGCGCGTGATGGCCTGCCGGATCCACCACGTGGCGTAGGTCGAGAACTTGTAGCCGCGGCGGTACTCGTACTTCTCCACCGCCTTCATGAGGCCGGTGTTGCCCTCCTGGATCAGGTCGAGGAAGGTGAGGCCGCGGTTCCGGTACTTCTTCGCGATCGAGACCACGAGGCGCAGGTTGCCCGAGCTGAGCTTCCGCTTCGCGTCCTCGTACTCCTCGAAGCGCTGGTGGATCGCGTGGACGCGCTGGCGGAAGCGCTCGTGCGTCTCGCACACCTTGAGCTGGAGCTCGTGGAGGCGCTCGTCGTGCGCCCGGACCTCGTCGCGGGCCCCCTTCACCTCGCGGAGCTCGTGGAGGCGGCCCGCGCGCTCGTCCATCTCCTCGAGCGTGTCCTCGAGCTCCTCCTTGAGCGGGCGGATCTTCTTCACCTGGAGGGCAAGCTCCTCGAGGAGGACGACGTTCCGCTTGCGGCGGGAGCGGATGACGCGATCGAGCTCCTGGCGGCGCTTGAGCGGCGTCGCGTGGTGGTAGAACTCGGCGAACTCCGCCCGGACGCGGTCGAGGATGGTCTTGATCGTGTCGAGGTTGCCCGGCAGCCGCGCCGCGATGTCGTCCTTGTCCGTGCGACCGGAGGTGTTGATCTTCAGCGTGCGGTCGAAGGCGAGATCGCCCGCCTGCACCTCCTCGAGGATCCGGATCGCGCGCTCCTGCGCGAGCGCGCACTCGAGCACCTTCACGCGGTAGCGGCGCCGCGTGAGCTCGATCTTCTTGGCGAGCATGATCTCCTCGTCGCGGGAGAGGAGCGGGATCTCGCCCATCTGCGTGAGGTACATGCGGACCGGGTCGTCGATCTTCTCGGCGGACCCGGTGCCGAGCGGCGCGGTCTCGTCGGGGATCGGGCCCTCGCCCTCCTCGTCGAGGAGGTCCAGGGCCTCGTCGCGCGGCTCGCCCTCGGCCGCGGCCTCCTCCCCCTCCTCGGCCTCCTCCTCCGCGGCCTCCTCGCCGGCGGCCTCGGTCTCGTCGATGAGCTGGACGCCCATCTCGTCGAGGTGGAGCAGGAGCGCGTCGAGCTTCTCGGACGACACGAGGTCGTCGGGGAGGACGCGGTTGATCTCCTCGTAGGTGAGGAAACCCTTCTTGCGCCCCTCCTCGATGAGGTGCTTGACGTCGGGATCGAAGTTCTCGTTGCTCATCCGGCTCCGTTTCAGGGCGTCGCGGCGGGGAAGTCCTTCCGGGCCCGGACCACGGCTTCGACGCTGGTCCCGGCTTCGCGCAGCCGCTCCTTTTCCGCGAGGCGCGCGAGGAAGGACTCCGCATGGCGGCGCGCGTCGGCCGCGGGCTCCAGGGCCTGAAGGGCCCGGATCGCCTCGTCCTTGTCTGCTAGTACGCTCAATAGGCCTTCCCGGGTGACGGATTCTCCTCGCCTGTGCAAGTCGGAGAACGCGGCCGCGACGAACCGCAGGCCCTCGTCCCGGAATCGCTCCGGCGGGTAGAGGACCTCCACCCTGTCCCAGAGGCCCGTGTCCTCGAGACCCGCCCGGAGGACATGCCGTTCCGCCTCGATCCAGGCCGAGGACGCATCGGTACGGGGCGCCCCCGCCCCGGGAGCGGCACGGGGGGCCTTGATCTCGCTGCGAAGAGTCGACTCGGGCACGCCGGTGCGCTCGGCCAGCAACTTGAAGGCCACTTCCTGGCGCATGGGGTCGGCGATCTTCCCGACGACCTGGACGAGCTCCCGCGCCGCCTTCTCCCGGCCGTCGAGCGTGCCGAGGCCGTAACGGGCGACGGCCCGCTCCATCCGGTAGGTCCAGAGATCCGTGGCGTGCTCGACCGCCGCATCGATCGGCCCCCGGCCCGACGCGACGATCACGTCCGCGGGATCCTGCCCCGGGGGGAGCAGCGCCACCGCGCCGTCGACCTGCTCGGCGAGAAGCGTCTCCGCGGCGCGCTCCGCGGCCTTGAGGCCCGCCTCGTCGCCGTCGAAGACGAGGAACACCGGCACGCCGAAACGTCTCAGCTGCTGCGCGTTCTCCCGGGTGAGCGCGGTGCCGAGGCCGGCGGCGACCTCCGCGAGGCCCGCCTGGTGGCAATGCATGACGTCGGTGTAGCCCTCGACGACCAGCAGCCGGCCGGCGACCCGCGCCGCCTCGCGCGCGAGGTGCAGGCCGTACATCTCCCTGCTCTTGTGGAAGAGGGGGCCGTCGGGGGAGTTCAGGTACTTGGGCTGCTCGTCGCCGAGCGCGCGCGCGCCGAGGCCGATGACGCGTCCGCGGAGGTCGTGGATCGGGAAGGTGACGCGCCCGCGGAACATGTCGAAGAAGTTCCCGCGGTCGTTCCGCCGCACGAGCCCCGCGGCGACGAGCGCGTCGAGGGCGATCCCCTTCTGCCGCGCGTACCCGAGGAGCGCCTCCATCTCGTCGGGCGCGTAGCCGACACGGAAGGCGGAGAGCGTCTCCGGCGCGAAGGCGCGCTTCGCGAGGTACTCGCGCGCCCGCCGGCCCGCGTCGCGCGCGAGGACCGCGGCGAAGAACCCGGTCGCGAACTCGAGCGCGCGCAGCGCGTCGGTCCGGAGCCGGATGCGCTCGGCCTCGCCGGGGTCGGGCTCCTCGCGCGGCAGGGGGATGTTCGCCTCGCGCGCGAGGTCCTCGACCGCCTCGAGGAATCGCAGGTTGCCCCGCTTCATCAGGAAGCTGAAGACGCCGCCGCCCTCGCCGCAGCCGAAGCACTTGAACCGCCGGCTCTCGGGGAAGACGGTGAAGGACGGGGTCTTCTCCTCGTGGAAGGGGCAGAGCCCCTTGAAGTTGCGCCCGCTCTTCTTGAGGGTCACGTACCGGGAGACGACGTCGACGATGTCGACGGACTCCTCGATCGCGCGGATGACCTCTTCGGGGATACGGGCCAAACGAGACCTCTGCCGGCGACGGACCCCCGGTTCCGGCACGCCCTGCCGGAGCGCGGAGGAAGCCCCTGAGTTTGTCTCATGCAGGGGGGACGGTCAAGAGGCGGAGCCACGCCTCGGGCGGGACCTCCTCCGGCCGCGCCGTCGGAGCGATGCCGGCGGCGAGGAGCCGCGCTTCGCCGAGCCGCTTCCGGAGCGTCTTCCGGCGCTGCTGGAAGGCGTCCTGGAGAAGCGACGGGAGCCCGGCGTCGCGGAGCCCGACGGCCCTCTGCGGGGCGCGCGGGACGACCCGGAGGAGCGCGGACTCGACCTTCGGCGCCGGCCAGAAGACCTGAGGCGGCACGTGGCGCAGGATCTCGGCCTCCGCGAGGAGCGCGACGGCGATGGCCATCGGGCCGTAGTCCCCCGTGCCCGGCTTGGCCACGAACCGCTCCGCCGCCTCCCGCTGGACGAGGACGACGGCGTCGGAGAACGGGACCCCGTCCCAGAGGAGGTTCGCGAGCACGGGGGTCGCGACCGCGTACGGCAGGTTCGAGACGACGCGGAGCCGGAGGCCCCCCCCCGCCTCGGCCCGCCAGCGGTCGAGAACCACGGGGTTGAGCGCGTGCTTCCCCGCGAGGATGTCCTCGAGGAGGAAGACGACCGTCTCCGGCCACTCGCGAAGCCCCTTCGCGATGTCCTGGAGGCGGCGGTCGACATCGCAGGTGACGACGCGCCCGGCGCGCCCCGCGAGCGCGTCGGTGAGGATGCCCGTGCCGGTGCCGATCTCGAGAACGCAGTCCGAGGGCCCCACCCCCGCGTCGCGCACGATCGCGTCGATGAGGTTCCGGTCGACGAGGAAGTGCTGCCCG
>JAKLKT010000127.1 GCA_023150495.1 Planctomycetota bacterium | reverse complement strand
TCGAGCAGGACCGGAAGCACGTTCTGGATCACGAGGTAGATCCCGAGGACCCAGATCGCGCGGACGTGGATGAAGAGGACCTAGAAGTAGAGGATGAGCACGCGGATCTGGTTTCTCGGGAACCAGACCAGGTAGAAGCCGAGCACGCCGGAGATCGCGCCCGATGCCCCGACGAGCGGGACGAGGCTGCCCGGCGCGACGAGGGCGAAGGCGAGCGTCGCCACGACGCCGGTCACGAGGTAGGCCACGACGTAGCCGAGCCGCCCGAGCCGCGCCTCCACGTTGTCGCCGAAGATCCAGAGCATGAGCATGTTCGAGAACAGGTGGAGGAAGTCCGCGTGCAGGAACATGCACGAGAGCAGCGCGAGCCAGTCGGGCCGGCCGGGCTTGTAGCCGTAGCGGAAGACCACGAGGTCGTACTTCGAGATCTGCTGCAGGAAGCCCGTCGGGATCTTCTCGTAGTACGGGTCGTCGGGGGAGAGCTTCCTCCCCTCGGCCTCCATCCGCACGCGCCACATGTCGAGGATCCGCTCCCTCGTGCCCGGGTCGCGGAGGTCGTCCGCGTCCACGGGCCTCCCGAGCGGCAGCGTCACCAACACGTAGACGAGGACGTTCAGCCCGACGAGGATGCGCGTGACCCACTGCGGCGACCGCGGGTTCGGATAGTCGCCGACGGGGATCACCGGCGGAGTCTAACACCCTGCCACGCCGCGCTCCGAAGGAGCGAAGGCGGGCTGCCCCCGGAGCCCCCGGGGCCTCGCCGCGCCCCTACCCCGCCGCGGCGGCGAGCTCCCGGACCTCGTCCACGAGGATCGAGCCGACCCTGTCGGTCGGGAGGTCGCCGGCGTGGAGCGAGGGGATCTTCTTCGACCGGAGCGTGTTCGCGATCGCGCCCTCGACGAGCGCCGACGCCTCGTGGTCGCCGAGGTAGTCGAGCATCATCTGGACCGCCATCACCGACGCGACCGGGCAGGCGACGTTCTTGCCCTTGTACTTGGGCGCGGAGCCGTGGATCGGCTCGAACATCGAGACCTTCCCGGGGTGGATGTTGCCCGAGGCGGCGATCCCGAGCCCGCCCTGGAGCATCGCGCCCAGGTCCGTGATGATGTCGCCGAAGAGGTTGTCCGTCACGACGACGTCGAACCACTCCGGGTTCTTCACCATCCACATGCAGGCGGCGTCGATGTAGGCGTGGTCGGTCTTCAGGTCCGGGTACTCCTTCGAGACCTCGCCGAAGACGCGCGTCCAGAGGTCCATCGGGCGGATCGCGTTCGCCTTGTCGACGAGCGTGACCTTCTTCTCCTTGTTCCTCCGGCGCGCGAGGTCGAAGGCGTAGCGGATCACGCGCTCGGTGCCGGAGCGCGTCCAGACCATGTTGCAGACGGCGACCTCGTTCCCGGTGCCCCGCTTCATGATGCCGCCGACCCCGACGTACGCGCCCTCGGTGTTCTCACGCACGAACATGAGGTCGAGCTTGTCCGTCGTCACGCCCTTGAGCGGGCAGAGGTGCTCCGCGTAGAGCTTGACCGGCCGCAGGTTCACGTAGAGGTCGAGGCCGAAGCGGATGCCCGCGATGATCGCGCGCTCGAGGAGCCCGGTCTCGATCCGCGGGTCGCCGATGGCGCCGAGGAGGATCGCGGAGTGGTCGCGCATCTCCCGGAGCGCCGAGTCGGGGAAGCCCTCGCCGGTCTTCAGGAAGTGGTCCGCCCCGTAGGGGTAGGTCTCGAGCTTGTACTTGAACCCCGTGACGGCCGAGACGGCCTCGAGGACCCGCAGGCCCTCGCGAATGACCTCCTCGCCGATGCCGTCACCGGGGAGGACGGCGATCGTGTGCATGAAGCGTGGAACTATATCACCGGCCCCGACCCTTCCGAACGGATGGCCGAGGGGGCGGAATCGGGGGGGTCCGGGGGCCCGGAGCCACGCGCCTTCGGGGCTACGGCGTCGCGCGGCGCAGCTTCGGGTCGCGCTCCACCTCGAGCGCATCCACGAGCCAGATCTGGCGGAGGATGCCGAGGAGCGCCTCGTGGTCGCTCTCGCCGGTCGCGCGGTAGAAGCCGAGCGCGGGGTGGAAGACCTCGCGCTGGCATGTGCCCGCATGCTCCATGCATGCGAAGAGTCGGAAGCCACGCTCCGTGAGGTGGCGCAAGAGAGCAGGCGCAGCCGTGCTCCCGACCTCCTGGCGCAGCCAGGTCGCGAACGAGTCCCTCAGCTCCATGGCGGGCATTCTCCCAAAAAGGCGGGCGCGCGGCACGAAGATGCTACCCCCGTCTGTCCGAAAATTCCCGTCCCGAGGCGTCTCATTCGCGCAACCTGTCGAATCCCTTCGACGACGCGACGGCGAGGATCGACTTCGCCCAGTCGATCCCGAGGAGCCGGTAGAGCGGATAGGAAAGCCACCTTAGGACACTCTTGAGCGCCGCGTCGCGATGACAACGGAAGAGCGATTCGAGCGCGAAACCGTGCATCTCGATCAACGCGCCGAGCTCGTCGTAGCAGAAGGGCGTGCGGTGCGTCGCGGACCGCAGGTACGCCCATGGGTGGTGGATGTTGGGGGTCGAGAGGTAGAGGCGGCCGCCGGGCCTGAGCGCCCGCGCCGCGCCCGCGAGCAGCGCGCACGCCTCCTCGAGCGTCAGGTGCTCGATCGTCTCGAAGCACGTCACCGCGTCGAAGGACGCGCGCGGCACGTCCCCGAAGGAGCGGTGGTCCGCCCTGACCATGGGATCCGGGTCGAGGGTCTCGTAGGCGACCCCCTGCGCGAGCCGCCGCCCGAACCGGCCGTCCGAGGCCCCGACGTCGAGAACCCGCCCGGGAGGCCGGATTTGCGAGGCCGCGTACCGCATCGACCGGCCGATGACGGGGAGCTTCCAGATCGTCTTCCAGCGCGCCCGGACCGCGCGGCGCGCCTCGTTGAGCCGCGACCAGGAGAGGCCCGCCCCCTCCCCCGCGCCCCCTCCCATCATGCGTTCCGGAACTGCGCGGGCCGCTTCTCGAGGAAGGCACTGAGCCCCTCGCGCATGTCCGCAGTCGAGGAGACGAGGGCGAAGAGCTCCTGCTCGCCCGCAAGGCCGGCCGCGAGCGGGAGCGAGGCGCCCCGCAGCGCCGCGTCGAGCGCGAGCCGTACCGCGATCGGGCCGTTGGCAGCGATCTTACCGGCAAGTTCCTTGGCAGCAGGCAGCAGCTCCGCGGGGGGAAGGACGCGGTTCACGAGGCCGATCGATCTCGCCTCCTCCGCGTCGACCATGCGGCCGGTGGTGATGAGCTCGAGCGCCATGCCCATGCCGACGAGGCGCGGCAGCCGCTGCGTCCCGCCGTAGCCCGGGATGATCCCGAGGGTCACCTCGGGAAGCCCGAGCCTCGCGTCCGCGGACGCGAGGCGGACGTGGCACGCGAGCGCGAGCTCGAGACCGCCGCCGAGCGCGAAGCCGTTGACCGCCGCGATCACGGGCTTCCCGAGCCCCTCGATGAGGTCGCAGACGCCCTGGCCGAGGCGCGAGCGGCGGCGCGCGGCCAGCGGATCCTGCCGCGCGAGCTCCGCGATGTCGGCGCCCGCGACGAACGCGGGCCGCTTCGCCTCGCCGCCGGTCAGGATCGCGCAGCGGACAGCCTCGTCGTCGCGGAGCCCGGTGAAGGCGGCGTGCAGCTCCTCGAGGGTGGCATCCGAGAGCGCGTTGAGCTTCTCGGGTCGGGAGACCGAGACGATCGCGACCGGGCCCTCCCGGGCGACCTTCAGGTGGCTGTATCCCATGATGGGAAGCGACTTTACCCCGGCGCGCGTCCCGGCGCCAAATGCCTCAAGTCGGCGCCCCGGGGGGTCGATAGGGCGAGGGAATGCTCGTCAAGTGCGTTTGCTCGAACTGCAGCCATTCCTATCTGGGGGATGACCAGTCGGGCAGCCTCGCCTGCCCGCGCTGCGGCACCGAGAACACCGGCGTCCCGAACGTCGCGGCCTACGAGAGCGCCGCGCCCGCGTCGGGTCGCGACGAGATGACGTTCGAGGCGAGCGACGGCCAGGGCCTCGACCTCCACTTCGCGCCGCTCTCGCCGCCCCCGATGTTCGTCACCGGGGACCGGCTGGTCCGCGCGCTGCTCGGCGGCGGCGCGATCGCCGCGGTCGTCGGCGCGGTCATCGGCGGGGCGCAGACGGCGGTGCAGGTCGCGATCCCGGGCCTCACGGCGATCGTCCTCGGGCTGGCCGGCGGCGCGGCCTTCCGCTTCGGACTCGGCGGCCGTTCGGCAGGGCGCACGCTCGGCCGGACGGGGCTCGTGCTCGCGCTCATGCTCGTGCTCGGCTTCGCCGGCGCCATCGTGGGCGGGTGGGCCGTCGAGCGCTACACCGGCACGGCCGACCGCGACCAGGACGGGCGGCCGGACGTCGCGCAGACGCGCGAGGATCTCGACAAGGGGTTGCGCGAGCTGCTCCGGGTGCGCTCGCGCACGCAGGACGCGGGGCCCGCGACGATGCTCGACCTCCGCATCACGGAGACCGAGGAGATCCGGCACCTCACCGACGCGCAGCTCGAGGACTACCTCTGGAAGCAGAAGGCGGGGCTCGGCCACCCGCTCGTCGCCTACGGCAAGTCCCGCGTGCTCGAGGGCCCGGCGGTGAAGCTCACGCCGCAGTCCCCGCCCGTGGAGCTGCCCGAGAACGCGGTGCCCGGGATCCTCCTCGGCGAGTTCCTCGTCGCGTTCGCGCTCGCGATCCGCGCCGTGATGCCGCGCTGAGCGCGCGTCAGCGCCCTCTCGAAGGCGGGCCGCCCCCGGACCCCCCGCTCTTCGAGGCCAAGTGGCCTACTCGACGAGCCCGCTCTCGTGCGCCGCCTCGCGCATCTCCTCCTTCGAGGCGCGCTGGAGGTCGGTGCCCATCTTCCCGAGCGTCTCGCGGAAGCGCTCGACGCGCTCCTGCATCGCCTCGTGCGTCTTCTCGGAGCCGCCGAGGAGGACGTAGTCGTCGCCCTTGGTGGCGCGCGCGTGGCCGTCGGAATCGAGGCCCACGCCGAGCAGGAAGCGGATGGGTCGGGAGGGAAGGCGCCGGTCTGCCATAAAGCCCTTCAGGAGAAGCGTAGCTTCCCGGCAGAGAAAGCAAGGGCCATGCCGTAGACTTCGGCCGGCTAGCGGAGGAACCAGAATGGACGAGCGGACCCAGTTCCTGAAGGAGGTCACCGAGGCTTTCGGCCCCCCCGGCCTCGAGGACGACGTGGCGGCCATCCTGCGCCGGCGGACGGAGGGGTTCTGCCAGATCGGCAGGGACAACATCGGCTCCTTCATCGCGACGAAGAAGGGTACGTCCGCCGAGCCGAAGGTGATGGTGGCCGGCCACATGGACGAGGTCGCCTTCATGGTGACCGACGTCGAGCCGAGCGGGTTCCTCCGCATGCGCCCCCTCGGAGGCTGGTGGCCCCACGTGCTCCTCGGCCAGCGGGTCCGGCTGCGGACGCGCAAGGGCGAGTTCCTCGGCATCATCGGCTCGAAGCCGCCGCACGACCTGAAGCCGGACGAGCGGAAGAACGTGCTCGAGTTCAACGACCTCTTCGTGGACATGGGCGTCGGGCAGGGGTTCGACGTGATCGAGGCGACCGGCGTCCGGCGCGGCGATTTCGCGGTGCCCCACGGCCCCTTCGAGACGCTCGCGAACCCGAACCAGCACGTCGTGAAGGCCTGGGACAACCGGATCGGCTGCGCCCTCGCCGTGGACCTCCTCTCCGAGCTCCGGAGGACCGACCACCCGAACACGGTCTACGGCGTCGCGACCGTGCAGGAGGAGATCGGGCTCCGCGGCGCCGCGACGTGCGCCGAGCAGGTGATGCCCGACATCGCGTTCGCGGTCGACGTCGGGATCGCCCGCGACACGCCGGGCTACAAGGGCGGCGAGAAGTGCCAGGAGCGGCTCGGTGGCGGCGCTTCCGTGCTCCTGCTCGAGGGGCACGTCGTATCGCACCCGCGGCTCGTGCGGTTCGTCCTCGACGTGGCCGAGGAGGAGAAGATCCCCCACCACACGACGTCGCTCGAGGGCGGCGGCACCGACGCGGCGCGCTTCCAGATCACGGGCCGGGGCATCCCGAGCATGGCGATCTGCGTGCCTTCCCGCTACATCCACAGCCACAGCTCGCTCCTCGACCGGCGGGACTACGAGGCGGCGCTGAAGCTCCTCGTGGCGGTCGTCCGCCGGCTCGACGCGAGGACCGTGGCGAAGATCCGCGGGTAGGCGGCCCGGGGCCTCCCACGCCGCGGCCCACCCCGGCGGCCGTCTCCCGGGGTCGCTATGATCCGCCCAACGGTACCGGGAGGTTACTCATGAGAAAGCTGCCCAGTCTTGTTTTGGCCGTATTTTTGTACGGCTCGATGCTCGGGGGGTGCGGGGGCGACGGCGACACGGATTTCGCCGCCATCCAGCAGGCCCTCGAGGAGTGCTCCGCGTCGACGATGACGAGCATGGTCAACGCCATCATCGCCATCGTCAGCGTCCCCGACGTGATCGCGGGCGAGAGCCCGACGCCCGGGTTCGACGTGAACGCCACGCTGTCGGTGGATCCGCTGGATCCGCCATTCACCTACGACTTCTCCATCGTGTTCGACACGAACCAGAACGCCGTGCCGGACTCGGCGATCGTCGGGAAGATGACGTTCTCGGGCGACCCGACCGACGGCCTCGACCCGCTCGACACGATCCAGATCGACTTCACGGTGCAGAACTCGCCGCTCGTCGCGGGCGCTCCGGTGGAGAACGGCACGGTCACGGGTTCGGGCGACCTCGCGGTCACGCTCGGCGCTCTGCCGGAGCAGGCGTCGATCACGGGCACGATCTCGCTCACGGACACGGCCGGCGACGGCTGCAACGCGGCCCTGACGTTCCCCGTCGGGACGCCGCTCAACCTCGACTTCACGGACGAGGCGCTGCCCGCGCTCGCCGCCAACGTCGGCTTCGAGATCTTCGGGACGATCCAGGCGTTCATCGAGTCGCTCGGCCACGAGCTCGACGCCACGGTGACGCTCCTCGACGGCGACCAGACGGTGTCCGTCGTGGGCACGATCGATGACATCGACGTGGACTTCGACTTCGAGCTGCTGCCGACCGACCAGGTGATCGGCCAGCTGTTCGACTGCCTGTTGGGCTCGGGCAACTTCATCTTCAGCCTCACGGAGGCCTACGACCAGGTCCTCGCCGCCGTGCTGGGCGGGACGCCGCCCGCGGGCGTGATCGTGACCCCGACGGCGAACCCGAACGTGTTCAACTACACGATCGACCTCGCGGCGTTCGCCGCCAGCACATTCACGGCGGGCACGATCACCGGGCAAGCGACGCTCGTCTTCCCGGTGGCCACGAGCCTCGCCGGCGCGGTGCCGAGCGAGGTCACCTTCACGTGGACCATCGCCGCGGCGACGTACACCGGCGGGGAAGTGGTGAGCGGGCAGAACGCCGTCGGGCGCCCCCTGCGCCTCCGGCTCGACGCTCTCGGGGCGGTCCTCGCTTTCTCCGGGGCGGGCTCGATCACGATCACGCCGCCGGCCGCGCCCCTCGCGGGGATCATCCCCCCGACGGAGTGCAATGCGACGTTCGACATCCCCGAGAGCGATCCCGTCGCGGCGGACGAGAGCGACGGGTTGCTGATCCTCACCGTGGACGTCGGCGGGGAGGACGTCATGGTCGCCATCCTCGATTTCAGCGAGGAGGAGACCATCCTCACGATCAACGGGATCTCCTTCCCCTTCCTGCCGCTGTAGGCGGGAGTCTTCACGGGC
>JAKLKT010000126.1 GCA_023150495.1 Planctomycetota bacterium | reverse complement strand
CGAAAGTGACCTTCCTCGTCGAGCGCCTTGGCGAGCTCCGGAGGCACCTCGCGCACCTCCGCACCCTTCAGCCGCGCGTGAAGGACGCGCAGGACCTGCGCAGGGACCTGAGCCTCCACAACGACGTTCTCTTCTCGCTGCTGACCGTCTGCCAGCTCGTGATCGACATCGCCTCGGAGATGTCCACTCGCCGCGGGCTCAAGATCGACGACTACACGGAGGCCGTGCGCAATCTGGGCGCATACGCCGAGTTCCCGCGCGAGGTGCTGGGCGCGCTAGCGCGGCTCCCCGGCTTCCGCAACGTGGTCGTCCACGAGTACGTGAACCTCGACCTGGACCGGGCGGTGGAGGCCCTGCGGCAGCTCGAGCCCGTCGAGGCGTTCGCGCGCATCGTGGCCGAGATCGAGAGCAGGTAGATCCCGGACCCGTTAGGATGTTGAACGGGAACCGAGGAGGCTGTGCCATGAAGCCGTATGCACTCCTGTTGCTCGTGGCGACCGCGTGGAGCGGCGACGGGCCCGAGCCCGACCGGCTGCGGGCGGCGCAACCGAAACTGCTCACCGTATCCGGGACGTTCGACGGGAGCGGCAGGATCGCCTTCACGCGCGCCGGCGTGCGCTACGAGCACAAGCACTGGGGCGCCCCGAGCGGCGTCCTCTTCGACGACGAGCCCTGGACCGACTTCGATCGGACCCCCGCCGCCTGGCTGGACATCGTCGACCGCATCGACCTCACCAAGGCGTGGGTCGTCTGCCGGGAGGGCCGGGACGTCCTCGCGCTGGAGCACACGCCGGACGGCTTCGACCTCTACGTCTGCGACTCGCCGAACGGAGCCGGCCGGTACTCCGTCACCATCGCGATCCCGCGGCGGCCCCTCCGATGACGCTGCCTGCCCCCTCCCGCGCGGCGCAGGATCCTCCACGCCGCACCTCCGTCGTACCCCTTCGATCGGCCCCGCCGCGGACTACTCCACCGCGGACGCAGCCGACTCGGGGGGCGACGGCTGCTCCGCCGGCTCGCCCTGCGCCGGGGCGCCGGGCTTCGGCTTCTTCATGCGCGCCGCGAGGCGCGGGACCAGCGCCCAGCGGTACGCGGTGATGTGGTACATCTGCCGGATCTCGTCCGTGAGTTTCGTGTGCCACTCGCGCACCTTGCCGTAGAACTCGAGCCTCCGGAACCTCCCCGAATCGAACAGCTGCTTCAGCTGGTCGTGCCGCAGGAGGAAGCTCGGCCCGGTGCTCGCGAGCGCCTCGTCGTACGTCACCTTGAGGACGATGATCACGCCGTCCCGGTGGATGCAGAGGTCGCTCGCCGCGAGACGGTCGCCGTAGCGGCACTCAAAGACGGTCGCCTCGCCGCGCCTCGCGTACGCCTCGAGCATCCGCGTGTAGAAGCGCCCCTGCGCGTTCTCCGCCGCGATCGCGGTCCCGCCGCCCGCCTTCCAGCCGGACGACTCGAGCGCTCCGTACTCCTCGACCGCCTTCGCCATCGCGAGGGGGTCGGTGATCGTCACGAGCCGCGGGGCCGTCCCCGCCTCCTCGAGCCGCCGCCGCCGCCGCCGGATGTTCGCGCGCATGTTCTGCGGCCGCTTCGCCCAGTACGCGTCGAAGCTCCCCTCGATCGTGATCCGCGACGTCTGGATGTAGTCGAGCGTCTGGAGCCGCGGCGTCGTCTCCGGCCGCGCGACGAGGTCCGGGTCGATCTGGCTCACGCCGCACGCGAGCATCAGCCCGGGGAGCTTCCGCACGAGAGCGCGCAGGAATTCCTCCGACGGCGGATGCGCCGCATCCGACACCCACGCGCCGAGCGGCGCCTGGGAAGGCTGGAACGTCTGCCACCGCGCGAACCCGCGGGGCATGAGCACCGCCATCGCGCCCTCGCTCACCGCGAGCAGCTCGCGGCCCGTGCCGAAGACGTCGAGCAGGAGCCCCACGAACTCCGCGTCGAGGAGCGGCGTCCTCGGGCCTTTGTCGTTCAGCGCCTGCCACGCCGCCGCGTGCGCGGGGAACTCGCGCGCGGGAAAGATCCTCCAGGCCATCGATCCTCCTCAGCTCGCCATGGCCGGGACGTCCGCCTCGACGGGCACGATCCTCGTCCTCCGCAGCCGCGCCAGCAGCCGCGGCACGAACGCCCAGCGGAACTCCGTCACGTGGTACATGGTCCGGATGTCGTCCGTCCACTTCGTGTGCCAGTCCATGACCTTGCCGTAGAACTCGATCCGGCGCACGGTCTTCGACGCGAAGATCCGTGCGAACTCCTCCTCGCGCATCAGCATCGCCGGCGAGGTCTCGGCGAACTCCTCGTCGTAGGTCGTCTTGAGCACGATCAGGACGCCGTCGCGGAGGATGCAGAGGTCGCTCGCCGCCAGCCGGTCGCCGTACCAGTACCGGTACACGACCGCCTCGCCCGCGGCCGCGAAGCTCTCCAGCATGCGCGTGTAGAAGCGGCCCTGCGCGTTGTCCGCGGCGACCGCCGTGCCCATCCCGGCCTTCCAGCCCTTCGACTCGAGCACGCCGTAGTCCGCGACCGCCTTGCCCATCTCGGCCGGGTCCGTCACCGCCTCGAGCCGCGGCGCGATCCCGCAGTCCGCGAGCCGGTGGCGCCGGCGCCGGTGGTTCTTGCGGAGATTCGTCCCGCGCGCCGCCCAGTAGCGCTCGAACTCGCCCTCGACCGGGACGCACGCCGTGCGGATGTAGTCGAGCGTCTGCAGCTTCCGCGTCGCCGCGGGCCGCGCGACCATCGCCGGGTCGATCTGCGTGATCCCGCACGAGATCGCCACGCCCGGCAGTCTTCTCACGAGCGCCGCGAGGACCTTCTCCGACGGGGCGTTGCCCTCGTCGGAGACCCAGGCGCCGATCGGCGCCTGCGACGGCTGGAAGGTCTCGAACCTGCCGAAGCGGCACGGCTGGAGGATCGCCATCGCGGTGGGGGAGTGCGGCCGCTTCACCGCGAGCAGCTCGCGCCCGGTGCCGAACGCCTCGAGCAGCGGCCCGACGAAGCGCACGTCGAGCAGCGCCGACTTCGGGCCCCGGTCGTTGAGCGCCTGCCACGCGGCGGCGAACTCGGGGAACCGGCGGATCGGCATCACTCTCCACATCGGGAAGCTCCCTTCAGGACGGCGTCGCGGACCTCCGCGACGATCCAATCGATCTCCGCCCGCGTCATCTCCTGGTGGCACGGGAACTGGAGCACCTTCCGGCTGTACTCGAGCGCGACCGGGTCGTCGACGCCCTGCCAGAGGAACTCGCCGAAGCGCACGATCGGGACGCCCCTCCGCTTCAGCGCGGGGAAAACGGAATCGTCCTCGACGACGACGGGGAACACGTAGGGCACGACCCCTTCCGGCAGCGCCGGGAAGAGAGCCCTCGTGCCGGGAAGCCCGTGAAACCCGTCGAGGAGGATCGCGTAGTTCTCCCGCCGGAGCCGCGCGATCCGCCGGCGGTTCGAGAAGGCGAGCACGAAGCGCGTGAACCGCGACGGGCGCCGGCCGAGCCAGCTCTCCTCGAACTGGAGCCCGCCCGTCGGGACGTCGCGCACGGCCCCCGCACCCCCTCCGCCTCTCTTCCGCCGGTCGCGCAGGCGGTCCTTCAGGCGGAAGAGCGGCCCGAGCACCGCGCGGAGCAGGGGCAGCCGCCCCATCTCCCAAGCGCGCTCGAGCGCGTTCAACATCGACTTCGCCTCGTAGCGGAGGCCGGGGCTCCTGAGCCGCGCCGCGGGCCCGCGCGCGACGAGGCAGCCGCCCTCGCGCACCGCGAAGAACTTCCACGTGCTCGCGATGGCGACGTCGCCGTGGGCGCCCATGGGCCGCCCGGCGCACGAGCCGAAGAACGCGTGCGCGCAGTCCTCGACGAGCGCGATCCGCCGCGCGTCGCAGAACTCCCGCAGCGCGGCCATCTCCTGCGGGAAGCCGAAGTAGTGGACCGCGACGACGGCGCGCGCGCCAAGGGCCTTCCGCGCGAGGTCGTCGATGTCGATAGAGAGATCCCTCCGCAGCGCGTAGAAGACCGGCACCGCGCCGGCGCGGACGACCGGCTCGACGAGCGCGAGGCAGTGGTACGAGGGCAGGAGCACCCGCGCGCCCCGTCCGATCCCGAGACGGTCGAGCGCGAGCGCGAGCGCCATCCGGCCGCTCACCGTGTGCGTCGCCCGCCCCGCGTCGAGGACGGACGGCACCCCGCGCGAGAGGCCCAGGGTCCCCGCGGAGAGCACCGGGTGCGACGGGGCCTTGGCCGCCGGATAATCCGGCGGGGCGGCCTTCTCCCCGGCGAGGGCTCTTGTCTGCTCCATCCTGATGCGTCGCGCGGAATCGACGTTCCGCGACCGTGGGCGGCATGGCGCACTTGCCGTGCCACGATGCGGGGGGGCCCCGGGGGGGCGGTCAGGCGACCGAGCGCCAGATGGCCTCGTAGGCCCGGACCATCGCGTCGACGCCGAACCGCTCCTCGCACCGCGCACGCCCGGCGCGGCCGTGCGCCGCCCGGAGCGCCGGGTCGGCGAGGTAGCCGGCGACCGCCTCGGCGAGCGCAAGGTCGTCGCCCGGCGTGAAGAGGCGGCCCGTCTCGCCGTCCACGACGAGCTCCGGGTTCCCGCCCACGCGGGTCGCGACGACGGGGAGCCCCGTGGCCATCGCCTCGAGGATCGTGTTCGAGATCCCCTCGTTGAGCGACGCGAGCGCGAACACGTCGGCGGCCTGGAGCAGCCGCGGCACGTCCGTCCTGTTGCCGAGCAGGTGGACGCCCGGGCCCTTCGCAGCCTCGACGCGCGCGCGGTCCTTCCCCTCGCCGACGCAGAGGAGCCGCGCCTCGGGGAAGCGTTCCCTCACGCGCGCGAACGCCCGGAAGAGGGTCCCGTGGTCCTTGATCGGATCGAGGCGACCCACGCAGAGGATGAGGGGGGCTCCGGGGGGAGCGCCGAGCTCCCTCCGCACGTCGTCGCCGGTGGGGGCGGGCGCGAAGGTCTCCGTGTCGATCCCGTTGTAGATCTGCACGACCGGGCAGCGGAGGCGGACGTCGTCGCGGAGCCACGTCTCGATGTCCTTCGACACGGAGATCGTCGTGCGGACCCAGCGGGAGAGGAAGCGGCGGATCCTCCGTCTCCGCGGGTTCGTGCCGTCGGGGTCGTCGACGCCCCAGCCGTGCTCGCCGTGGACGACCGCGCGGATGCCCGCGAGGCGCGCGGCGAGGATCCCGTCGATCCCGGACCAGTTGCGCGTGTGGACGACGCAGGGCCTCAGGTCCCGGAGCCACCCCGCGAGCCTCAGGACGGACCGGAGGGAGTTCCCCGGCTTCTTCCCGAGCACGCGCTGGCGGGAGTTCCCGGGGAGGTGGTGGGGGATGTCGCCCGCGAGGCTGATGACCTCGTGGTCGATCCGGTCCGCGGTCCTCCGGATGAGGGTGTCGACCCCCTTCTCGAGCCCGCCCGTCCCGAACCAGTAGACGACGTGGACGACGCGGAGGCGCTGCTGCGCCGCGGCCTTCGCGCGCTCCGTGTCCAACGCCGTCTCCATGGTTCCCCTATGTATCGGCATTCCGCGGGCTGCTAGATTGGTCCCTCATGAGGCGGAGCGAGGGATCGCTCAGGGACCCGGCGCACGCGGGGTTCCGGAAGGTCTGCCGGGTCCTCGGCCCGCTGATGATCCTCGGCGGCTTCGCGATGGTCGTCGTCGGGATCTACAGCTTCTCGAAGCGCATCGACGAGCCCCTGGGGTTCCCGATGCCGTTCGGGAAGGGGGAGCCGAGGAAGCCGGACCTCTTCTGGCTCGCCTTCGTCGGGATGATGGTCCTCATCGGGGGCATCTGGCTCACGAGCATCGGCTTCATGGGCGCGGCTGCGCGCTATGTCGCCGCCGAGACCGCGCCGGTCGCGACGGACACGTTCAACTACGTGGCGCGCGGCGCGAGGGAGGGCGTGAAGGAGATCGTCGGGGCGGTGGCCGAGGGCGTCCGCCGCGACGCGGCGGGGAAGGTCATGGTCCGCTGCCACAAGTGCGAGGCCGAGAACGACGCCGACGCGAAGTTCTGCAAGGCGTGCGGAGCCGCGCAGCGGAAGAGCGTCGCGTGCCCCGCCTGCAACGAGCGGAACGACCCCGACGCCAGGTTCTGCGACAACTGCGGCGGGAAGCTCGGGTAACCCCTCCCCCGGAGCCCCCTCGCCTCCTATCCCAGGTAGGCTTCCTTCACCTGCGGGTTCTCGAGCAGGCGCTTCGTGTCGTCCTCGAGCACGATCCTGCCCGTCTCGAGGACGTAGCCCCGGCTCGCGCGGTGGAGCGCGAGATTCGCGTTCTGCTCGACAAGCAGGATCGTCGTCCCCTCCTCGCGGTTGATGCGCGCGATCTCGTCGAAGATCTCCTTCACGAGGATCGGTGCGATGCCGAGCGAGGGCTCGTCGAGGAGGAGCATCCGCGGGCGGCTCATCAGCGCGCGGCCGATCGCGAGCATCTGCTGCTCGCCGCCGGAGAGCGTGCCGCCGGGCTGGTCCATGCGCTCCAGAAGGCGCGGGAAGAGCGCGAAGACGCGGTCGAGGCGCTCCCTCAGTGCCTTCCCGTCGCGCACGAGGTACGCGCCCATGTCGAGGTTCTCGCGCACGGTCAGCTGCGTGAAGACGCGGCGCCCCTCGGGGACGTGCGAGAGGCCGAGCGCGACGATCCGGTTCGGCGGGAGCGCCGAGATGCTCCGGCCGTCGAACATGACGCCGCCGCGCCGGGGGCGGAGGAGGCCCGAGATCGTGCGGAGCGTCGTGCTCTTGCCGGCGCCGTTGCAGCCGATGAGAGTCACGATCTCGCCGTCGTCAACGTGCAGGTTCAGGCCGTGGAGCGCCTGGATGCGGCCGTAGAAGACGTCGACCCCCTCGAGGACGAGCATCAGCACTCGCTCCCGAGGTAGGCCTCGATCACCTTGCGGTCGCAGCGGATCTCCGAGGGCGTGCCGTGCGCGATCCGCTCGCCGTGGTCGAGGACGTAGATGCGCTCGCAGATCCCCATCACGAACTTCATGTCGTGGTCGATGAGGAGGATCGTCAGGTCGAACTCGCGGCGGAGGTCCTTCACGGTCTCCATGAGCCGCGCCTTCTCCGTCGGGTTCATGCCGGCGGCGGGCTCGTCGAGGAGGAGCAGGTCGGGGTCGAGCGCCAGCGCGCGCGCGATCTCGAGCCGCCGCTGGTCGCCGTAGGGGAGGTCGCCGGGGCTCTCGGGGAGCACGTCGCCGAGCCCGAGGCGCTCGAGCAGCGCCGTCGCCTTCCCGGTCACCGCGCGCTCGACGCGGCGGAAGCGCGGGAGGCGGAGGACGGCGCTGCCGAACCCGCAGGACTCCTCGGCGCGGCAGACGGCGCGCACGTTGTCGAGGACGCTCATCTCCTTCCAGAGGCGGATGTTCTGGAAGGTGCGCGCGATGCCCCTCCGCGCCATCTCGAAGTCGCGCGCGCCCGTGACGTCCTCCCCCTTGAAGGCGATCGTGCCCGCCGTGGGCGCGTCGGCGCCGGTGATGAGGTTGAAGCAGGTGGTCTTGCCGGCGCCGTTCGGCCCGATGAGGCCGACGAGGTCGCCCGGCGCGAGCTCCATGTCGACGCCGGAGACGGCGGTGATCCCGCCGTAGCGCTTCGTGAGCCCCCGCGCCCGGAAGATCACGCGGGCGACCTCCGCCACGCGCGGATCACGTCCATGATCTCGCGCCGCCCGAGGATCCCCTGCGGCCGGAACACGATCATCAGCGCGAGGATCAGGGGGAAGAGCACCTGCCACCACGAGTAGATCGCCTCGGGCGTCCGGTT
>JAKLKT010000125.1 GCA_023150495.1 Planctomycetota bacterium | reverse complement strand
CTCGTGGAAGCTCGGCCGGCCGGGCGACCCGATCGCCGCGAGCTCGTGGCACGTCGCGCACCGCCCGTCCGGGCCGCGGAACGGCGCGTGGCACGCGAAGCAGTCCCCCTCGATCGGCGCGTGGCCCTCCGCGACGTCGCCCGGCGAGAGCACGGCGTGCGGGAACGCGACCGACGCGGCCGCGATCGCCGCGAGGAGCCCCGAGCCCGCGAGCAGGAGCCGCCGCACCTACCACCTCCAGAACAGGAGCGCCGCCGCGGCGTGCGCGAGCGCCGCCACGCCGAAGAGCAGCGTCAGGGGGATGTGGATCTCGCGCCAGCGCGTCATCCGCTGGACGAGGAGCGCCTGCCCGAGCACGCGGTTCTCGACCTCGTCCTTGCCGAGGCCCTGCGCGGCGAGCTCCTTCCGCGCGCCCGCGAGGTCCTGCCGCGCCCGCTGGAGCAGGTACTTGCCCGTGAGCCCGCTCGCGACGACGACGAGCATCGCCGTCTGCGCGACCCACGGCAGCGCCGCCTCGAACCGCGCGCCGCCGTGGACGAGGACGAGCACGGCGCCCGTCCACGCGAGGATCTCGTGGACCCGCAGGTAGGCCGGCGGCCGGCCGCGCGTGAGGATCTTCCGCTTCCGGAGCGAGTAGGCGAAGGAGACGAGGATCAGCAGCGATCCCGCGATGCCGAGGAGCCGGTCCCACTCGCCGAGGCCGAGCGCCCGGAGCGCCCCGCGCGCGAGGATCGACGCGAGCACGAGGAGCGCGAAGAGCCCGACGTGCACCGCGACCGCGCGCATGGCCGGCAACCTACCACGCAGGCGCAGGAGGCGCAGACGGTGTGGGGCGCGCCGGCATGAGGGCCCGGCGCGCCCGTGTTCAGGAGGTGCCTATTTCAGGTTGACGGCGTGGGTGGTGGAGCCGGGATACGCATCCGGCGGGTTGACGAACGGCGGGTCCCGGGTGTCCGTGACGTAGATGTCGCCGTCCGCGCTCGTGAGGATGACCTTCATGTGCGCGACGCCCTCGTCGATGTACAACTGCGGGATGTCGAGATCGAACGAGAGCGAGCCTTTCCCGTTCTTGTCCGTCGTGAGCGTCTTGGTCTCGGCCGCCCAGTTGCCCGGCACGACCGTGACGGCGAACTCCGTGTCGGGGAGCCCGTCCTTGATCTTGACCAGGACGTTCATCGTGTCGCCGCCGGTCGCGTTGAGGATCGCGAACCCGACCTCGTCGCCGTTCGCGTAGGTGCGCGACAGGAACCCCGGACCCGGGTTCCCGTCGTACTCGGCACCCTCGTAGATCGTCGCCTTCACCGCGCCGTACCCTCCGGCCTCCGCGCCGAAGGGCAGGACGAGCGCGAGAACGACCGCGACCGCGATCGCGGACATGGTGAACCTCATCGTGTGCCTCCCGCTTGCAATGGTCGTGTTGCGCGGCCCGCGCCTGCCGCGGGCGCACCTCGAGGGGAGCAATCGATGTTCCCGAACGGGACGATCGCGATTCGGGGCAGGCGGGACGCCCCGCGCGCGCAAACGGGCGCGCTGGTGCAGATCCCGCAGCAACGGAAACGGTGCGCCGGGGCGATTCGGGGGGGGGTGCGGGGGCCCCGGATCTGGCGCACGCCTTGCAATGTGGGCATGCGACAGCCGTTTCGTGCGGCGGCGGCCGGGAATCGCGCGCAGGATCGCGCGCCCGGGGGAGTGCCGCCGCGCTGGCCTGGCATGGCGAACCCGCACCTCGCGTCCCTGCGAGAGAGGGAGCGCGCGACCCCCCGCGCGCGGCGGTCGCGTAGGGATGGCCCCCGGAGCCCCCTCGAATCGTGGAACAACGCCACAGCGGCCGTCGGTTTCCTCCACGGCGGCGTAACCCCTTGCGCGGCAGGCGGATGGGAAGCGCGTGGCGCTCTTCGACAGCGGCTGTCGTGGAGTCCTTCAACAGCGGTGACGGGTCTTTCGGCGGCCGCGGCGGCTGCTCGAAGTCGTTGCGCGGCAGGCGGTTACGGCGGCCGCGGCAGGGCGCTTCGCGATGCGGGAACAGGCATTGCGCTAGGGACCGGCGACACAGAAAGGAGCTCAGGTCCCATGGCCGTCCTTCTCGCGCTCGCCACATTCATCCTCTTCTGCACGCTGGACTTCATCGTCCACCGTCTCCGCGCGGCGAAGACCGTCGCGGCGCCCCAGACGGCGGCGGTGCCCGCGCCCGTCCCGGAGCTCGCCGAGGAGCCCCTCTGGGTCGCCGGGTACGAGCTGCCGGAACGCCTCTACTACCACCCGGGCCACATGTGGGCCCGCGTCGTCTCCCCGGACACGGTCGTCGTCGGCATGGACGACTTTGCGCGGCGGCTCACCGGTCCCGCGACCGGCGTGAGGCTGCCGGCGGTCGGCGCCTGGCTCCGCCAGGGCGCGAAGGCCGTGGGCCTCGAGGCCGACGGGAAGCGGACCGACATGCTCGCCCCGGTCGAGGGCGAGGTCGTCGATGTGAACAGGGAGATCCGGCGCGAGCCGACGGTCCTGACCGAGGATCCGTACGGCCGCGGCTGGCTCTTCAAGCTGCGCTCCGGCAACCTCGCGGCGAACCTCAGGAACCTGATGTCCGGGTCGCTCGCGCGCCGCTGGACCGAGGACGCGCGCGAGCAGCTCACCTGCCGGCTCATGGCGCTCTCCGGCTCGGTCATGGCCGACGGCGGCGAGCCCGCCCGCGACTTCGCCCTCCACCTCGACCCCGCCGACTGGCGCGATCTGACCACCCGCTTCTTCCTCACGGGCACCCCGGACGGCCAGGGAGACATCCGATGAGCAGCAAGGAACCGACCGGCCTCCTCTTCGACATGGTCGAGTGCGTGGGCTGCCGGAACTGCGTCAAGGCCTGCATGGAAAGCCACGGCTTCGCCGGGGATCCCGAAGGGGCCACGACGCTCTCCGCGACCTGCTACACGACCATGGTGGTCGAGGACGACTACCCGATCCGCAACATGTGCCGGCACTGCGTCCAGCCCTCCTGCCAGAGCGTCTGCCCCGTGGGGGCGCTGAAGCGGACGGAGGAGGGGCCGGTCGTGTACGACGCCTCGAAGTGCATCGGCTGCCGCTACTGCATGGTGGCCTGCCCCTTCAACATCCCGCGGTACGAGTGGGACAAGGCGGTCCCCGCGGTCCGCAAGTGCGACATGTGCATCGACCGGCAGCGGGAGGGGAGGAAGCCCGCGTGCGCCGAGGCGTGCCCCAAGGGCGCGACCGTCTTCGGCACGCGCAAGGAGCTGCTCGCCGAGGCCTGGAAGCGCATCAAGAAGAGCCCGCGCGACTACTACCCGCACGTCTACGGCGAGCACGAGCTCGGCGGGACGTCGGTGCTCTTCCTCGCCCCGCACGAGGTGGCCTCGCTCGGCTACAAGGCGGCGCTCGGCAACGAGCCGCTGCCCAAGCTGACGTGGCAGGTCCTCTCGAAGCTCCCGGGCGTCGGCGTCGTCTCCGCCGCCACGCTCATGGCCATCTGGTGGATCACGCGCCGGCGCGACGAGGTCGCGCTGGCGGAGGGACGCGTCGGCGGCAACGGGCGCGCGCGCCACGAGGAGAGGAACTAGCCATGACGAACCAGATCGACTCCCGCTTCGGATTCTGGCGCGGGACCTTCTACCTGCTCCTCGGCGTCGGCCTCGTGCTGACCGTGATGCGGTTCACGCAGGGGCTCGGCTCGGTGACGAACCTCTCCGACCGGTACCCGTGGGGGCTCTGGGTCGGCTTCGACCTCCTCTGCGGCGTCGGCCTCGCGGCCGGCGGCTTCGTGCTCACGGCGACGGTCTACATCTTCAACATCCAGCGGTTCAAGCCGGTGGTGCGGCCGGCGGTGCTGACGGCCTTCCTCGGCTACGTCATGGTCGTGACCGCGCTCCTCTTCGACCTCGGGAAGCCGTGGAACATCTGGCACCCGATCGTCATGGGCAACCCGACCTCGGTGATGTTCGAGGTGGCGCTCTGCGTCATGTCGTACACCGCGGTCCTCGCCCTCGAGTTCTCGGGCATGGTCTTCGAGCGGATCGGCTGGAAGCGCGCCTGGAAGGTCCAGAAGGCGGTGACCGTGCCGCTGGTGATCTTCGGCGTCGTGCTCTCCACGTTCCACCAGTCCTCGCTCGGCACCCTCTACCTCATCGTGCCGGGCAAGCTGCACGCGCTCTGGTACACCCCGGTGCTGCCGATCGTCTTCTTCGTCTCGTCGGCGATGGTGGGGCTCGCGATGGTCATCGTCGAGTCGCACCTCTCGGCGCGGGCCTTCGGCCGGCAGCTCGAGATGCCGCTGCTCTCGGACCTCGGGCGCGTGCTCGTCGGCGTGCTCGGCGTCTACCTCGTGCTCCGCGTGTTCGACCTCGCGTACCGCGGGGTGATCGGGCAGGCCTTCGGCCTCACGTACGAGGCGCTGCTCTTCCAGCTCGAGTTCGCGGTGGGCATCCTGGTGCCGTTCGCGCTGCTCTCCTTCCCGAAGGTGCGCGCGAACTCGCACGGGCTCTACGGGTCGGCGCTGCTCGTGGTGCTCGGCTTCATCTGCCACCGCCTGAACGTCAGCATCACGGGATTCGAGGGGGCGCAGGGGGGCAGGTACATCCCGTCCCTCGGCGAGGCGCTCATCACCCTGATGATGATCGCGATCGGCTTCGCGGCGTTCCGCTTCTGTGTCCGCACGTTCAACGTCTATCCGGAGGAGGCGCACGAGCCGGTCTTGGCGCCGGTCCGCGTCGCCGCCGAGGTGCCCGCTGCCGTGCTCGGGAGGGCCCAACGGTAGTGGCGGATCCCGCCCGCACCAAGGCCCCCAGGCGGCGCCTGGCCGTGCGCTACGGCCTCGCGCTCTGCCTGGGGGCCGCCGTCATCCTGCTCGCCGCCGGCGCCTGGAACATGTCGCTCCAGCGCGACCACCTGACGGACATGGTGCATCTCTCCGGAGACCGCATCGCGGACACGATCCTGCGCTCGACCCGCGACGCGATGATGGACAACGACCCGGAGGACCTGCAGCGCATCATCCGCGCGATCGGCGCGCAGCCGGGCATCGAGCGGATCCGCATCTTCGACAAGTCGGGCCGGATCGGGACGTCGACGAAGGCCGAGGAGGTCGCGTCGATGGTCGACAAGAGCGCGGAGCAGTGCTACGTCTGCCACGCCGCCGACCGGCCGCTGGAGCGCCTCGAGCGGCCCGACCGCCTGCGCGTGTTCGAGAGGAACGGCGGCGCGCGGGTCATGGCGATCATCCAGCCGATCCGCAACGAGCCGGACTGCTCGACCGCCGCCTGCCACGCCCACCCGCCCGGGCAGCAGGTCCTCGGCGTGCTCGACGTCCAGCTCTCCCTCGCCCAGATCGACAAGCAGCTGGCGTCGTCCGAGCGGCAGCTCGCCTTCGGCCTCCTCGCGACCACGGCCGCGCTGCTCGTGCTCGCGGGCGCGCTCACATGGCGCATGGTGCTCCGGCCGGTGCGCAGCATCACGGACGCCTCGCGCAAGGTGGGGGCGGGCGACCTGTCGGTCCGCGCGCCGGTGACCTCCTCCGACGAGATCGGGGAGATGACCGAGTCCTGGAACCGCATGGTCGACGAGATCTCGCGGGGGCGGCGCGAGCGCGAGGAGTGGAACAGGACGCTCGAGCGGCGCGTCGACGAGAAGACGCGTGAGCTCGAGCGGACGCACGAGCAGATGATGCTCGTGGAGAAGATGGCGTCGCTCGGCAAGCTCGCCGCGGTCGTCGCGCACGAGATCAACAACCCGCTCGCGGGGATCCAGACCTACGCGAAGCTCCTGCGCCGCCGGGCGGGCAGCGGCTCGCCCCCGTGGGACGGGGAGGCGACGCGCGCGCTCGAGCTCGTCGAGGGCGAGGCGGCGCGGTGCGGCGAGATCGTGAGGAACCTGCTGCTCTTCAGCCGCACACCCGGCGCGCGCTTCGCGCAGGAGGCCCTCGCGCCGCTCATCGGGCGCTGCGTCCTCCTGCTGCGCCACAAGGCGGAGCTCCTTGGGATCGAGATCAAGGTCGGCGTCGCCGCGGACCTGCCGCCCGTCACGTGCGACGCGTCGCAGGTGCAGCAGGTCGTGCTCGCGCTCGCGATGAACGCCATCGAGGCGATGACGCGCGGGGGCGTGCTCACGATCCGCGCCACCGGCCACGGCGATCATGTCGCCCTGGAGGTCCGGGACACGGGCACCGGGATCCCGAAGGAGCACCTGCCGCACATCTTCGAGCCCTTCTTCACGACGAAGGAGGAGGGCAAGGGCGTAGGCCTCGGCCTCGCCGTGGTGTACGGGATCGTCCAGCGCCACGGCGGGCGGGTCCGCGTCGCCTCCACGCCCGGAGAGGGCACCACGTTCACGGTCGAACTTCCGCTCGAGCCGCCCCGGCAGGGGAACGGGCGGCCGCAAGGAGAGAGCCATGACGCTCGTTGAGACCGCTGCGAAGAAGCTCGCGATCCTCGTCGTCGACGACGAGCTGATCGTCCGCGAATCCCTCGGGGCGTGGTTCCGCGAGGACGGCTACAAGGTCGACACCGCCGAGAACGCGCGCGACGCCCTCCGCCTCGCCGCCGAGGGGCGCTACGACGTCGCGTTCCTCGACATCAAGATGCCGGGGGTGGACGGCCTCGAGCTCCAGGCGAAGCTCAGGGAGTCGGTGCCGGACCTCGCGGTCGTCGTGATGACGGCCTACGCGTCGGTCGACTCCGCGGTGCGCGCGCTCAAGGCGGGCGCGCAGGACTACATCGTGAAGCCCTTCGACCCGGAGCAGCTCTCGGCGCTCCTGCGGCGGATCGAGGAGACGCGCACGCTCCGGAGCGAGAACGTGCGCCTGAAGAGCGCGCTCGACAGCGCGGCGGCGTCCCCGATCATCGGCGACTCGCCCGCGATGCGCCGGGTGCTCGATGTGATCGCCTCGGTCGCGAAGACGGACGCGACGGTGCTCATCCACGGCGAGTCCGGCACGGGCAAGGAGCTCATCGCCCGGGCGATCCACCAGCAGTCCGCGCGGCGGTACAACCCGCTCGTCGCGGTCCACTGCGGCGCGCTCGCGGAGGGGATCCTCGAGAGCGAGCTCTTCGGCCACGAGAAGGGGGCCTTCACGGGCGCCGCCTACCACCACAAGGGCAAGTTCGAGCAGGCGGACGGCGGGACGATCTTCCTCGACGAGATCGGCGAGATCAGCCCGAAGGTGCAGGTGGAGCTCCTGCGCGTGCTCGAGGAGAAGCGCGTGACCCGCGTCGGCGGGAAGAGCGCGATCCCCGTCGACTTCCGCGTGATCGCAGCGACGCACCGCGACCTGCGCGCGATGGCGAAGGCGGGGGAGTTCCGCGAGGACCTCTTCTGGCGGCTCGACGTCGTCTCCGTGGAGATCCCGCCGCTGCGCGACCGCCGCGAGGACATCCCGGTGCTCGCGAAGCACTTCGTCGAGCAGCTCGGCCGGTCGATGAACCGGAAGAACCTCCGGATCACGCCGGAGGCGCTCGATGCGCTCAAGGAGTGCGACTGGCCGGGCAACGTGCGCGAGCTCCAGAACGCGATCGAGCGCGCGATCGTGCTCGGCAGGAAGGACGTGATCGACGCGAAGGACCTGCCGACGCGGCCGTCAGGCAGCGCGCCCTCGGCCGGGGCCCGGAGCCTCGCGGAGCTCGAGCGCGCGCACATCCGGAGGACGCTCGACGAGACCAGCTGGAACATCACGCACGCGGCGGCCATCCTCGAGGTGGACCGCGGCACGCTCTACAACAAGATCCGGAAGTACGAGCTCACGAAGCCGGATCATGTCGCATGACGGGC
>JAKLKT010000124.1:9261-13206 GCA_023150495.1 Planctomycetota bacterium | reverse complement strand
CTGCCTCGAGAGCTGCCCCACGTATCGCGTGCTGCGAGAGGAGGCGGACTCGCCGCGCGGCCGCATCCTGCTGCTCGACGCGCTCGCGGAGGGCCGCGCGGAGAAGGCGGACGTGCGCCGCCACCTCGACCGGTGCGTCGGCTGCCTCGCGTGCGAGGCCGTGTGCCCGTCGGGTGTGCCGTACGGGCACATGCTCGAGGAGGGGCGGCGGAGGCTCGGCGGCCCATCGCTCCTTCCGCGCCTCTTCCTCCGGCACGTCGTGAACCGGCCGTTCCTGATGCGGATGCTGATCGGCGCGGCGCGGGTGGGGGGCCTCGTGCCCCCGAAGCCCCCTCCGATCCCGTGGCCCGCGGCGCCCGCGGCCAGAAAGGCGCGCGTGAGGATCCACCTCGGCTGCGTCACGCCGCACCTTTTTCCGAACCTCGCCGCGGAGGCCGCGCACGTGCTCGCGCACTTGGGCTACGCGGCCGAGCGCGGGGACGCGCGCTGCTGCGGCGCGCTCCACCGGCACGCGGGGCTCGCGTACGAGTCGCGCGCGGAGGGCATCACGCTCGCGGCCGGGTGCAGCACGACGAAGGGGCTCACCGACGTGTGCAAGGTGCTCCTCGCGGAGAGGCCGTTTCCGGGCGCGCGGCTCCCGCCCGTGCGGGTGGCGTGGGACGCGCCCTGCCACCTGATCCATGCGCAGGGGGTGGACGCGGCGCCCTTGCTCGACGCGATCGAGGGGGTCGAGCGCGTGACGCTGCCGGGCGCCTCGGAGTGCTGCGGCGCGGGCGGGCTCTACATGGGGCTTGAGCCGAGGCTCGCGCGCAAGGTGCGGGAGAAGAAGATCGCGGAGATCCTCGCCTCGGGCGCGAAGGTGGTCGCGACGGCCAACCCGGGCTGCATGCTCTGGATCTGGCGCGGGCTCCGCGAGGCGGGCGTCGACGTCGAGGTCGTCCACCCGGTCACGCTCCTCGCGCGGGCGCTCGCCGGTTGAATCGCCCCGCGCGCGCAAGGTCGCGAGCTCGCGGGGAGGACGCGCCGTGGACCCAACGCTCGGAAAGCGACCCACCCGAACGCTCAGAAGGTGGCCCACCCCGGGCACTCGAATCCGGGCTCTACGGGCACGTAGGCACGACCCGCACGCCCCGGGAATCATGAAGAAGTTGAGCGCGTAAGTTCCCCTCGAACTGCCACGATTGCCTCTGCGAGGGGTCGCTCCTGTTCCCAGAGCTCTCGCGCCGCATAGACGCCGAGCGTCTTTGTACGCTCCACGAACTCACTACTCGGGGGCCAGCGGCGCGCAGCCTCAGAGCGCCAATCCTGGAGTTCATCGCGGACTTGCGCGAACTCGTCACGGTGCAAGTTCCCCTTGCGCGCCAGGGCTTCGTCGCAACGCAAGAGCGCCTGATCTACCAGATGCACAAACTGTCGCGCGCTGATCATCGAGTTCTCCCTGGTCCAATGTCGACAAGTTTGGATGCCGACCCACGCTCTGCGAAGAGCTGCTGTCCACCTCCCGGACCCCCGGGGAACCTCGGAGTCTCTGGAATCGTCTTTGCGGTGCTCTCGACGAACGAGACTCGTTCGGTCACACGGAAGCGGCGGAGCTCACGCCCGGCCGGAAGCCCGTTCTCGCCGAGCTTCAGTCCTAGGCTCGCCGGATCCTCTCCCGGCAGGGTGAAGTGACGCCCGGGCTTTCCGCCCTTCCACACCCACTGTTCCACGATGTC
This sequence comes from Planctomycetota bacterium, assembly GCA_023150495.1. Classification (GTDB taxonomy): domain Bacteria; phylum Planctomycetota; class PLA2; order PLA2; family PLA2; genus PLA2. The sequence continues at coordinate 11,491 of JAKLKT010000124.1, read as the reverse complement.
TCCTGGTTCGAGAGTTCTCTGGACGGTGGGCTTGGACCAATCAATGCCCGCCATCAGATCGTTGAGCGCGTCGGGGTTCGCCGCCAGATCTGGGTGCTCTCTGTATATCTCCTCGACTTCGGCTCGACCAGTCAGAAGCCGAGACTCCGGCCCAGCAGTCGGACCTGAACGCTTACCCGTATCCCCCGTATCCGTGTCCTTACGGGGCCCCCCGTCCGGGGAACGATCGGGGGGCTTCCTGCCGGGAGGCTTGGGGGGCTCCCCGCCTCCGCCACCGCCTCCTCCACTTCCGCCGGGCGGCTTCTTCGGCTTGCCGGGGAGCGCCGTGGTCTTGGACTTTCCCTTGAAGGGTTTGCCGCCGCCCCCGGGCAGCGAGCCTGGGATGATAGCGCCAGCAATGACAATTCCAGCATCTCCCCAGTCGATCGTCCCTTCGCGCGCGTACTGCTCAACGAGGTGCTGCAGATTGTCGTCGACGTACTGTCGAGTTACCAGTCGGAGGGTCGCGACTGCCTCTGTGCCGAGGAGATCCTGGATCTTCCGTGCCGCGCCTTGGAGCAGGGGCCCGAGGAAGTTGATTCGCTCCTCCGAGCGCTTGAGCCCCGCCAAGTCGTAGTATGTCTTTCCGTCCTGCTCGTAGAGCTCCTTGGGCACGCCGGGCTTGCCGTCGGGGGCTAGCAGCTTGAACACACTGCCATCGTGCGTTCTCAGGAACCACTCTGTCCCGTCCTCGCTTGGGTAGATCTGATACTCGTGGTTGCCTGGGCCGAAGACGAGCGGCAGGTCACCTCCGCCGGCCCCAAGGCCGGTTCCCCACTTGGCGCCCTTCTTGGCCTTCTTGCCCTGACGGCCGTCGTCCGGCCGCTCCTCGAATTCCTCGGCTTCGTCGGCGCCCCCGTCGGGAGACTCGACCTCCGGGGGTGGCTCCCCGCCTCCACCCGGCTTGCCCCCCGCCTGCTTGCCGGACACGCTCCCCGGCGTGATGGGACCCTTCTCGTCCTTCTTCCCTCCCTTGTCCTCCTTGTCTTTCCCCTCGTCGTCACCGCCTTCGTCCTTCTTCTCTGCGGGAGGGTCTGGGCAGTTCGCGGGCTTCAGGCAGACGCACTTCTCGTCCTTTTCGCATGGCGGCCGGCACTTCGCGTACTTCGGGTCGCAGCAGTCGAGCTCCGCGCAGGGGAAGCCACCGTGCTCCTCCCAGTACTGGTCCAGCTTCTTCTCCTCGATCTGGTCCTCGGTCTTCTTCTTCTCCTGCTCGAGCTGGGCGCGCTCTCCGGGGGGCGTGCGGGGATCGTCCAGCTTGTTCTCGATCTCCTCGAGGCGATCCCGGAGCGTGTTGATCTGCTTCTGAGCGTCGCTCCAGCGCTTCATCGACGCTTCGGGCAGCCGATTCTCGAGCCTGCGCTCGCGACGCCGGTCGCGGCGCTTCTCCCGCTCGTTGACCTGGTGGCGTCGGTTGCGCCTCCATGCCCTGCCCTTCCGCTCGAGTCGCTGCGCCGCCCGGCGTGCGGCGGCTGCCTCGCGCGCCCGGGCGCGATCCTCGCGCCGCTGGAGGCGGACCTTGTCTTCCCACGCCTGCTTGGCGATCGTGTCCGCGTCGCCGCTGCGGTCGATCTCCTCGTCGGCGCGGCTCAGCCGGATCTCCGCGTCCTCGGCTCTCTCCGCCCAGTACACGGCTTCCTCCCACGTGTCGGCGTCAGCGCCCTTGGAGTACGCGTAGTCCTTGTCGAGGGACGCCTGTGCCCACTCGTGCGCGAGCCCGTTCGACTTGCCCCGGTATCCCGACACGTCGGCGCGGCCGCGGTCATCGATACGCATGGGCTCGGGCGTCGAGAGGCCGAGGCTCACGGTGTACTGCGCGCCGCCGCCGCCGAAGGGCCCGACGCCTTGCTCGTCCCTGGGACCTTCAGCACCGGATGCCTCCGCCATCCCCGCCTTGAGCGTGCCGGACGGCACCGAGGGCAGGGCTCCTGCCTGTCGGACGTGCCCCTCCTGCAGTTCGAGCATGGCGCGGCTGCCGGCCCCCTCGGGGAGCTTCGGCTCGATGCCCAGCGTCCCCGGAAAGGACGGGGGCGTCGCAAGCGAAGGCGACGCGTCCGCGCCGGAGAGCCGCTTCCGCCCCGTCGATGCGAGTTCCTGCGGGCCCCTGGATGTCGCGTCCGGCCCGCCGCTCAAGGCGGCCGGCGCCTGATCAACGAGGGTCGCGACCGGGGCGGTGCCGGCGCCGGATGCG
>JAKLKT010000124.1:7801-9199 GCA_023150495.1 Planctomycetota bacterium | reverse complement strand
CACGCGCTGGGCAGGCCAAGGGCCGCCCCGACGTAGGATGACTCGGATCCGGTGGCGCTGTCGAGACCCCCGCCCGGCTGGCCCTGCGGTTCGGCGGCGATCTTGAGGTCCTTGCTCATGGGCCGAACGCTCCATGCTGCGCCGTGCCGACGACCCGGGTGGACCCCTCGCGGCGCGGCCGGTGCGACTGCATGCGGATCACGCGGGCCCTCGGCGGCCGGGCATCCCGAGCGGGTATTCGGAGCCTGCGTTCGGCACGGTGGCCCTCTCATGGTCGCGGGTCGCGGCTTCGGGCTGCGCGCCCGGCGGCAGCGGCTCGTCTTCTTCGTCCGGTCCCGGGACGGAATCGACACTCCACGAGGGCGCCGGCATACCGGGGGTGGTGACGATCCCGGCCGCGCTGACTCTCCCGCGCGATGAGGCGCGGACGACATCTCGTGCCGTGTGGGGCATTGCCGTGGAAGCGCTCGCCGACGGTGTCAGGGCCTCCGCCACATCGCCGTCTGAGAGCTTCGGATGCGCCGGAGGAACGAGGATCCGGTCCTCCGCGCAGGACCCGATCCGATCGTGGTCGATGAGGCCGACGGGTGCGGCGTAGACGGAATGTCGTTGGACACATGCCCCGGGCGGTCCGGCCAGAGCCTCAGCAAACACTTGGGGAGGTTCCAGCGTCCCCGCCGCTCCGCGGACCAGGCCACGCGGCGGAGGACGGCCCGCGTGCACGACCCTCTGCGCCGGTGCGAGAGCGTGTGCGAAAGCGCCCGCACCGGCAAGGCCATCGTCTTGCAGGCCGGGTTTGCCCGTGATGACAGGCTCCTTCTTGCACGAGCATTGGCAGTTGCAGAGATTGACCTCGGAGGAGGGCTTGCCGCGGAACTCCGGCACGGCGACCGCGAGCGGCGAGGCGTAGATCAACGGCTGGGGATGGGCCAGACACACCGGCCGCGGTGCCCACGGCACCCGCCACGCCGGCCTTGCAGGACACGATTCGCTCGCGCCCAGGCCGTCGGGCTCCTCGTCGTGCTCCATCTCCCTCGGCCGCGACGTGCACAGGTCGGCCGCATGGGGGCGCTCCGGGCCTTCCTCGATCGGACCCCAAGGCGGGAGCGCGCCCTGCGGCGGCTCCGCGACGCGCATGTAGGTCCCCGGCGTGGGGGGCGACCAGGGGAGCAGGCACACGTCGATGTAGGAGTATCTGGGGCGCCTCTCGCCTTGGAGGGCCGCGCAACGCTCCACGCACTCTGTCGGGAGTTCTACAGGCATGCGGGGCAGACGGGGTATCGAACGATCCGCTGGCAAGGGGCGTACGGCCCCGCTCGGAGGCGCGACGGCTCCGGCGGGCAGCACCACCGCCGCGGGTGCCTCGGCACAACCGCACGTCCTTGCCTGCCCGATCCC
>JAKLKT010000124.1:0-7767 GCA_023150495.1 Planctomycetota bacterium | reverse complement strand
ACACGGGCACGGGTGCGGGTCCGGTCTCGGTGCGGTCTCCGACGCGTCCGCGCACGTGCTGCACGAGCAGCCGGCCCTAGTGGGCCCCGGACCAAGCGCGGGATGGACCGGGGGTCCCAACGGGACATGTGCGTCGCCGACATTGGGTCTCGGCACGTCCCTCGAGCGCGGCGCGCCCGGGAGCGGGGGATCCGCGCGTGCCGTCACCACGCCTGGGCGGTCGGCGCCCTCCGGCGTCGGGCGCTGGACACCGGCTTCCCCTCCGTGCCGTTTCGCCGCTGCGCTGGCCTCCCCGAGATCGCCGGCATGCGGCTCTGTCGGAGGCGCTCGGTCCGGGCACTTGCACCGCTCGGGCGGAGGGGTGTTCCGCCCAATGGCCGCGTGCGGCGGCACGGCGCCGCCGGCGGGCGCGGCGGGACGCGGGTCTGCGCAGCCGCAGGTCATCGGGTTCACGCCCGCCGCTTCACGAGGAACCCGACCGCGTAGCAGGACACCACCGGGAAGGCCGGCCCGGCGAGCGTCACGACGGGCCGGAGCCAGGTGCGCGACAGACCGACGTCGAATGAGATCTCCCCGCTCACGAGGAGCAGGCGGCTGTCGATCGACGTCCAGGTCACCCGGTCCATCGACTCCTCGAGATCGAACTGAAGCTGGCCGATGCCGTCCAGCGGACCCCTCCAGACGGACAGCTGGATCGAGCTGTACTCCGCGACGACGATCGGGGACATCGAGAACGGATCCGTCCCCGCAAGCGTCGTGTAGCGCCCGATCAGCACGACCGGGACCGTTCCGGCGCCCATCGCTGCCCCGCCCTCCTACCTTTCGCGCAGCTCGAGGAAGCCGATGGCCCAGCAGCTCGCCGCCGGGTTCGTGCCGCCGAGGACCACCTTGATGCGGAACCAGCGCTTCGTGAGCTGCGCCGTGTACTGCGCCTCCGTCTCCTGCCCCGGGTCGGAGCTCGCGGTCGTGCCCGCGCACGTGGTCCAGTTCGTCTGGTCCATCGACTCCTCGAACGTGACGCCGAACGTCGGCGTCGTCCCGGTCAGCTTGCCGCGCCACACGTTCACGATCGCGTTCGCGTAGTCCGTCACCTCCATGCCGATCGTCGTGAACGTGCTCTGGCCCACGTACGACGAGTAGCGGGGCAGAAGGACGAGGGGTACGAGTTCGCCGGCCATGCTCTCTCCTGCGGGCCCGGGCGGCTCACCAGCGAGACGCGCGAGCCCTCTACCTGAATGGCTCCGGAGGAGCCGGCTTCTATGTGGATAACCGCGCCCGCGACGGGCGATCGGGCCCGCTGGAGGCGGGCCCCGCCGTCCCACCCGGCCTCCCGGGCCGGATCTTCCCGCGCCGGTGCCTTTCTCGGTTTTTACATTCGCGCGGTCACTGAGGCGTCGGAATCGGGGTCAGTGACTGCGTCGCCGAGCGGCTCCTCGCGGATCACGGCGTCCATCGCCCGCGCGAGGAGCGCCCAGCTTCCGACGGCGGGCGGGGGCAACGGCCTCGCCCTGCTGCCGCGCGGCTCCGCGATCGACGCCCGGAGCCACGTCCGCTCGAGATAGGGCAGCGCCGGAACGATGGCGTCGACGAGCGCGTCCCGGATCGTGTCCGAGATCCGCCGCAGGCGCCGCTGGAGCGTACTGCGCCCTTCCCGCCGGTTCCGCCTCCCGAGCGTCTCGAGGATGGCGTCGAGCGGCTTCCCGCGGACCCATGCAAGGAAGAAGAGCAGGAAGCGGTCGCTGTCGAGCTCCGTCTCGGCGATCGCGAGCGCCGCGCCGCCGACCGCGCGCCGGAACATGCGCGGCCGCGGATGGATGTCCGCCATCCGCGCGAACGCCGGGACGAGCCCCGGGACGCCGTCGCCCGCGTCGAGCTCGACTTGGCATCGGCCGCCGACGCGCTCCGCCTCCGCCCGCACGATCCCGTCCGCCGCGGCCACGGCGTCGGCGAGGCACGAGCCCGAGGGGAGCCTTGCCGCGGCCTCGAGGACCAGGTCGTCGACGACGTCCAGGGGAATACCGTGCTGGCGGCAGCAGCTCAGGACGAGTTCCCGGATCTCGGGGGGGGGGGGGGGCCGTTGCGCGGGTCATTCCTCATTCCCGCCACCACGGTTACACGCGAAACATCAGTCTGTCAATCGCGAAGCGAGGGCGGCTGCCGAACACGGGCGGACGATGACGTCGATTCGAGCGTGTCGACTATTGTGACCGGGCCGCGAGGATCGCGTCGAGTCGGCATGTGACCATGGTCCGTCGGTAGGGGGCCGGGATCCTCCTGATCCACCGCCGGCGCTCGCGCAAGTCGAACCGCCGCGGTAGCTCGAGCTTGGGCAGGCGCGACAACGGGGCTCATCGGCCTCCTCGCGCGGGCGCTCGCTCGTTGACTGTCGGTAACACCGTGGCATTCTGCTAGTATGGGAGCACTGCGGCGAACCGCCCGCGCGAGGAAGGTCGCGATCAGCCTGCCCGCGCGCCTCCACGAGGACATCCAGCGCGAGCGACGTGAGAGCGGTCTCTCGCGGAGCGCGATCATCGTGAGGGCGCTCGAGGATATGCTTGCCCGTAGGCGTCGGGAGCCGCTGATCGAGCGCTATGTCGAGGGCTATCGCCGGATGCCGGAGTCCGCAGCCGAGGTGGAGGCGGCCCGGAGCGCCGCCGCTGAGCTCCTTGCGCAGGAGCCCTGGGAGTGAAGCGGGGCGAGATCTGGGGGGCCCAGCTCCCTGCGCCCGCGGGCCGGCGGCCGGTCGTGCTCCTGCGTACGCGGTCCGCGAGCTGGTCACGATCGCCCCGGTGACCACGCGGGTCCGGGGCCTCGCCGTCGAAGTGCCGCTCGGACGCGAGGACGGGGTGCCGAAGGCATGCGCCGTGAACCTCGACACGATCACGACCATTCCGAAGGCGACGCTCAAGGACCGGATCACTTACCTTCGTGCCGCCAAGCGGCGTGCATTGGACGAAGCGATCCGCTTCGCGCTCGCGCTCGAGGAGGGGGGATAGCCCGACGGCAGGCGTGCCGGACCGGGCGGGGGCTCGATTGCGGAAGCTAGAGCCCGCGCCCCTGGCCGCCTAGAATCCCCCGGTCATGTTCGGCGACTCCCGGTACATCTCGGCGCGCGGCACGCCCGCGCTCGTCACGGGTCTCACGATCCTCGCGCTCGGCGCCATGGCCGCCGCGATCCCGCCCGCGCGCCTCGCCCCGAAGGTCACGGGCGTGGAGCGCGGTTACCTCGTCGGCTCCGCGAGCTTTTCCGACATGATGGCCGAGTTCCTGAGCGGGCAGGGCTTCACCTACATGGCGATCGACCTCACGCGCGTGCCGCTGCAGGGCGGCGAGGTCTGGCGCCGCGAGTTCGACGCGGTCTCGCGCATCTTCCCCGTGTGGGGCTTCGTGGACGCGCGCGGCGGCGTCGAGCAGGCGCGGAAGGTCGCCGCCACGCTGCCGCTCTCGGGCATCTACCTCTACGGCGCGAAGCCCGACGACGTGGAAGCCGTCCGCTCGGCGAAGCCCGGCCTCCGGGTCGTGCCCGTCCTGCGCGCAGGCGAGACGTGGACGGGGACGGGAGAAGCGGCCACCGCGCTCCCGCCCGCGAAGTTCGCGGATGCGGCGACCGCGAAGCTGCCCGTCCTCCTCGTGGAGCGGCTCGGCCCCGCGGAACGCGACGCCGCACGCGTGGGGCTCAAGGGCGACTATCTCGTGTGCTCGATCGCGATCCCCGACTGATCGGGGATCGAAATAGTCACCACAGAGCCACAGAGAGCTGACCTGCCCCAGCTCAATGAGCCAGGGGGAAGAGGACCCATCGCGCGGTGCTCACCCCCCCCCGAGTCCTCATCTCCTTCTCTGTGCCTCTGCGGTTGTTTTCCCTCGCCCCCGGACCCCCCCTTGATCGCCCCTTTGGAGGCGGGGCCACCCTTTCTCGCCGTTCTGTGGTTGAATACTCGTGTCATGGGTCCAACCCACGGGGTTCTCGGGGAGCCCACGCTCGTCCTCAACCGGTCCTGGATGGCGATCACCACCACGACCGTGAGGCGCGCGCTGTCGCTGCTCTTCCAGGACTCGGCACACGCCGTCTGCCCAAGGACCTTCGAGGTCCACGACTTCGCCTCGTGGGCCTCGCTCGCCGTGAACGGGGACCCCTTCGTCCGCACCGTCCGGATGCCGCTCCGGATGCCCGAGGTGATCGTCCTCAGGAGCTATGACGCGCTGCCCCTGCGCACGGTCGCGTTCAGCCGGAGAAACCTCTACCGGCGCGACTCGTTCATGTGCCAGTACTGCGGCGTGCGGCCGGGGACGGAGGAGTTGACGATCGACCACGTGACCCCGCGGTCGCGCGGCGGCCGCACGAGCTGGGACAACTGCGTCCTCGCGTGCGTCGAGTGCAACAAGCGGAAGGCGAACCGCCCGCCGGAGGAGGCGGGCATGCGGCTGGTCAGGCAGCCGGTGGCGCCACAATGGTCGTGGGACGTCGAGCTCGGCCCGTCGCGCCGCGACTCGTGGGAGGGGTTCCTGCCGCGGCGGAACGGCCACGGCAACGGGCACCCCGCGAACGGGCACCACGCGCCCGCGAACGGCAACGGCCACAACGGCGCGAACGGCCACGGCCCGAACGGGCACCACTAGCTCGCATTGTTCATGAGGATCGCGACCTACGGGATTGGGCGAACGCGCGGATCGATGCCGTTCAGCGAAACGAAGGGTGCCACGAACCTACGGGATGTGTTCTTGGCGAGGACAGCCGGACGAGATCAAGGAGCGACGACGAAGCTGGCTCCAAAGGAGCCTGCGAGGAGGAGCGACGCAGAGATCGGCCGGATGGACCGCCCAGAACCGCGAGACTCGTGAATAGTGCGGGCTAGGTCCCGCGATCCGCCGCGGGCTCGACCCGGCTCAGCAGGACGTAGCCCACGGCGTAGAACACGACCACGAGCAGGATCGCGAGGCGCCGGCTGTCCGCGAGGTCCGCGATCGTGCCGAAGAGGAAGGGGCCCATGATCGCGCCCGTCTTCCCGCAGAGCGCGTAGAAGCCGAAGAACTCCGCCTCGCGGCCCTCGGGCACGAGCCGCGACATGAACGCCCGCGACGCCGACTGGATGCCGCCGATCCCGAGGCCCGCGAGCATCGCGGCGGTCCAGAGGAAGGGCTTCGACGGCGCGAGATACGCGGCGATCACGACGAACACCCACCAGACGAGAAGCGCCCGCACGGCCCAGCGCGGGCCCTTCGTGTCGGTCGGCTTGCCGATGAGGACCGAGCCGACGACGGCCGCCACGTTCAGGCACGCGTACATGAGCAGGAGCTCGCCCGCCTCGAACCCGAAGTCCTTCTTCGCATAGACCGGCGCGAAGAAGATCACGGTGTTCACCCCGTCCTCGTAGATGAAGTAGGCGAGGAGGAAGCGGCGGAGGTTCTTGCGCTTGAGGACGTCGCGCATCGTGTCGAAGGTCCGCCGGAACCCGAGCGACGCGGCCGCGGGGAGCCCCATGGACGAGGGTTGGTCCTTGGGCAGGCGCGAGAGGGCGAAGGCGCCCGCGAGGCCCCACTGCACGGCGCATGCGATCCAGACGGCCTCGACGCCGAAGTCGAGCTTCTTCGAGAGCAGCACCCCCGCGATGCCCAGCGCGAGGAACGAGCCGACGTAGCCGAACGCGAAGCCGCGCGCCGACACGCGGCCCTGGTGCGACGCGGGCGCGATGTCCGGGAGGTACGCGTTGTAGAAGACGATCGCGCCCTCGAAGGCGAAGTTGGCAAGGACCCCGAGCGCGAAGCCGAGGTGGAGGGCGCCCTTGCCGACGCCCGAGAACCCGACCACGGTCGCGATCCCGGCCAACGTGTAGAAGAGGAGCATCCGCTTGCGGATGCCCGCGTGGTCCGCGATGCCGCCCACGAACGGCGCCGACAGCGCGACGAGGAGCATCGACAGGGACCCGACGTATCCCCACCAGCGGTCCCCGGCCGTCCCGCCCACGACGTGCTCGGCGTAGAACGTCCCGAAGATCACCGGGAACACGACGGCGAACGCGGAGTTCCCGAAGTCGTAGAAGCACCAGCCGTTGATCGTGCGCCTGTCCATGGCCGGCACGGGCGGCAAGGTAGCATGGGCGGACCCTTGGTCGAACGGGCGCTCCATCACGTCGGCTTCCTGCTCCTGCTCTGCCTCGCGAGCACGTTCCCGTGGTGGGCCGCGGCGAACGCCGCCCGCGCCGAGTACCGGCGGCTGCTCTCCGCGCTCGCCTGCTCCATGCGCATCTTCTGCTATTCCATCTGCATCCTCTGCATCCTCGTCGCCATGCTGAGCCTGAACCTCGCGCCGAGGGACCCCCGGAGCACGCTCCTCGGCTGGATCCACCTCGGCGGCACCATCTGGGTCAGCATCCCGAGCGCCTGGCGCTCCTTCCGCCTCAAGGGGGGACGTCTCGTCCTCGTCGTCGCGCTCGGCTGGGCGCTCTCCGCGGCGCTCTTCGCCGCGGCGTGGGCGGCCTCCCCGGGGTTCCGCCACGCCGCTGCCTCGATGCCTGAGGTACTCTCCCGGCAGTGAACCCCGTCGAAGAGGCCGTCCTCGAAGCGCTCGCCGAGAAGCCCGCATCCGGCGGGAGGATCATCGAGCGGTTGCAGGCCCAGGGATCGGACCTCGTCCGCGGCCGCGCGGTCCTCGTCTACGGGGCGCTCCATAACCTCGCGCGCCGCGGCAAGGTGAAGGTGATCGGTGAGGGGCCCGGGGAGAGGGTCTTCGGGCTGCCCGACGCGCCCCCCGCGCCCCCGAGCCCCCCCGGACATCCCCCCTCGTTCGGCCTCGGCGCCGCCGAGCTCGCGCTCGTGGAGAAGGAGGTCGCGATCCTCACCGAGCGCCTTCCCCCGCACTACTTCGAGGAGATCCGGCGCGCGGTCGTCGCGGACGCGGACCGCCGCGCCTTCAACGGGGAGAAGCTCCCCCGCGCGGCGGCGAGCGCGCTCGGCGACCTCGGGAGCCCCGCCGCGGCGCGCGCGCTCCTCCGGGACGTCGAGAAGGGGCGCGAGGTGAAGCTCGACCTCCGCCGGCGCGTGCGGCTCGGACTCCTCGTCGCGCCGCTCGCCGTCGTCGCGATCGGCGTCCTCGCTCGCCTCTTCGTCGTCGGCGTCTACACGCTCCCGCCCGAGTCGATCTCGATGGCGCCGACGCTCGTGCCCGGCGCCGAGGGCGGCGACGCGATCGTGCTCGCGGACCTCCTCGCCTACCGCTTCTCCGGCAAGCCGCAGCGCGGCGACGTCGTCGTGTTCCGCCTCGGCCCCGGGCGCGAGCACAAGGTGAAGCGCGTCATGGGGCTGCCGGGCGAGAGGCTCTCGTTCCGCAAGGGCGACCTCCTCGTCGGCGGCAAGGTGCTCGTGAAGGACAGGGCGCTCCTCGACCGCGTGAAGGTGCCGATGCTCTCGCTCCCCGACTACCGGCGCACCGACACGGGCTGGGAGCCCGCGCACGACCTCACGCTCGGGTACCGGCTCCCCGACGGGCGGTTCGACGGGCCCGCGCTGCCCGCGCGCGAGGCGGTCGTGCTCGCCCGCGTGCGCGCGCGGGCTTCGCCCTCGTCGATCGCGTTCGTGCTCGACGACGGCGCGGAGAAGCACACGGTCGTGCTCGAGACCGGCATCGACGGGAACGTCTACGTGGACGGCCTCGAGGTCGAGGGCGCCTCGAAGGAGCTCCTCCGGCTGCGGCCCGGCGTCGAGCGCGAGGTGTGGATCACGAACGCCGACGGGTCGTTCCGCGTCGAGGCGGACGGTCGCCCGGCGGCG
>JAKLKT010000123.1 GCA_023150495.1 Planctomycetota bacterium | reverse complement strand
GGCGGACCGGGCGGTAGGCGACCCACTCGGTCGCGACCGCGAGCAGCCCCGCGCCGAGCGACGCCGCGGTGAGCGCGACGAAATAGGAGAGGAGGATGGGGAGGGGCTGGGGGAGGGGAAGGCGCTCGATCCCGAGGCCGCTCAGCGCGAAGTAGCCCATGTACGCGCCGAACATGAAGAACTCGCCGTGCGCGAAGTTGATGAGCTTGATGATCCCGTAGACCATCGTGTAGCCGAGCGCGATGAACGCGAAGATCGCGCCCAGCGTGAGCCCGTTGAGGAGGTAGTCGAGCACGGGTTACTTGGCGGCAGGCACGGCGCGGTGGAACTTGAGGCCTCCTTCGACCTTCACGATCACGGCGTCCTTCCGCGGCGTGCGATCGGGGGTCGTCAAGTCCATGTAGCCCGTGATCCCCTTGTACTTCGTCGCCGCGATCGCCCGCCCCAGCTCCTCCGGGTCCTTCGGGTTCTTGCACCGCTTCACGGCGTCCGCGAGGACGAGGAGCACGTCGTAGCCGAGGCCGGCCATGGCGCCCGGAAGCTGCCCGAACCGCTTCTCGTAGCGCTTCGCGAAGTCCTGCACCTTCGGATCGGGCGCGTCGGCCGCGAAGTGGGACGAGAGGAAGATGTCCGCGCTCGTGTCCCCGACGAGCTTCGGCAGCTCCGGGGAGTCGAACCCGTCGCCGGCGACGAGCGGCACGCCCTTCCACTTGTCGCCCGCCTGGCGGATCATCACCCCGCCCTCGGGGTAGTAGCCGGAGAAGAAGATGACCTGCGGCTTGTGGTTCGCGACGTTCTGGATCGTGTTCGCGAAGTCGGTGTCCCCCGAGCTGTAGTACTCGAACGCGAGCGTCCCGCCGCCCGCCTCGTACGCCTTGCGGATGTTCTCGGCGAGCCCCGTCGAGTAGACCTGCGCCTTGTCGACGACGGCGACCCCCTTCTTCCACCCCTCGTTCAGGGCGAAGTTGGCGAGGACGGCGCCCTGGAAGCTGTCGTTGAAGCAGATCCGGCTCGCGAGAGGGCCGCCCTGCTCGGTGAGCGTGTCGTTCGTGCTCGCGGGCGTGATGACGGGGATCCCCGCCTCCTTCGCCGCGAGCATGATCTGGAGCGTGTTCGAGGAGGCGACCGAACCGAGCAGGACGTGGACCCCGTCGTTCTCGATCAGGGTCTTCGTCTGGATGTTGGCGGCCTGGCTGTCCGACTTCTCGTCCTTGAGCTTCAGGTCGAAGTCGATGCCCTGCGCCTTCAGGTCGTCCCAGGCGAGCTGCATCCCGTTCCACGACTCCTCGCCGTAGGTCGCGGTGTTGCCCGTCATCGGGAAGATGGCGCCGACCTTCAGGGGACCCGAGGCGCTCTCCTTGTCCCCTCCGCAGCCGGCGAGTAGGAAGAGGCCGACGAGCAGGCTCCCGAGCTTCATGGGGGCATTCTAGGGGGGTGGCTCCCCTCGGACAACCGCTGCCCCCGGACCCCCTCGGCCTCCTATCATGGCGCGGTGCGCGCGGGCCTCCCGATTCTCCTCCTCCTCGCCGGGTGCAAGACGCCCCCCGAGGCGGCTCCCCAGACCCTGATCGGCGCGGCGGACGAGGCCGCCGCCCGCTCGGACTGGCCCGCCGCGCGCGCGGGGTTCGAGCGCGCCCTCCTCGACTACCCCATGGACCCGGTCGTCCTTCTCCGGCTCGCGCGGATCGACCTCGAGGCGTTCGGCGACGTCGCCCGCGCCGAGGAGCGGTACGAGCGCCTCGTTCGCGACTACCGCGCGCACGCGCTCCACGGCCTCGGCCGCTGCGCGCTCTGGCGCGGGGACGAGGAGCGCGCGCTCGACCTATTCCGGGAGTCGCTCGCGAAGCGGCCGACGCCCGACTGCGCGAGGGACCTCGCGCTCCGCCTCCTCGCCCGAGGGGAGCCCGCGGACGAGGCCCTGGACCTCGTCGAGTCGACCTCGGACGGCGCGCTGCGGTCGCGGCTCCTCCTCGCCGCCGCGGGCCGGGCCCCCGCACCCCCCCGGCTTCCCGACGGCTGGACCTACGCCCTCGAGCGGGCGCGCCTGAAGCCCTTGCCCCTTGCGCGCGCGGAGGTCGATCTCTACCTCGACCGCGCCTGCGCCACCCCCGCCGCCCGGGAGGCCATGGCCCGCGTCCTCGCCGGCGACCCCGCGCTGCGCCGGAACCCGTCGCGAGCCCCCGCGGTTAGAGTTAACTGAGACCCGGAGACCCACCCATGAAGATCGTCCCCATCCTCGCCGTCACGAACGCGCTCGCGCTCGCGCTGGCCATCTTCCTCTATGTGCAGCAGGGCGAGCTCAAGGCGCAGACCGGCTCGCGCCGGAGCGACTCGGGCGAGGTCGCCCGCCTCGCGGCGCGTCTCGAGAGCCTCGAGCGCGAGCACCAGCGCGTGCTCGAGATGAGGGGGATCGAGCCCGCGCCCGCAGCCGAGGCTCCCGCCGCGGCGGCGGATCCCGAGAAGGGCGCCGCCGCGGGCGAGACGCCGGCGCTCGGCGCGCGCCCGGCCGAGGAGGGCGAGGAGCCTCCCGCCGCGGGCGGCGAGGAGTTCGACCCGAAGGAGATGAACGTCTTCCGGAAGAAGGTGCGGAAGGCCCTCGAGCTCAACAACGAGGAGGACCAGAAGGTCCGGATCTTCGAGCGCATCGACGAGCTCGTGAAGCAGAACAAGATCGCGCCGCTCAGCGCGAAGCAGAAGGAGAGCGTCGCGGCGACCGTGCTCGTGTACCGCCGGAAGATCCCCGAAGTGTGGCGCAAGGTCGCGGAGGGCGGCGGGATGGAGAACGTGAGCCGCGAGGAGCGCGGCCGCATCGTGCGCGCGGAGTACGAGGCGCTGCGCACCGAGGCGCAGAGGTCGCTCGAGGAGTTCATGCCCGCCGTCGACGCGAAGACGTATCTCGACGAGACGATGCGGGACCAGATGCGGGGGGGCTTCGGGGGCTTTCCCGGCGGCCCGCCCGTCCAGGCCCCCGCGCCCCCCAGCACGTCGCGATGATCCGGCGCCCGCTCCCGGACGGGGACCTCCTGATCACGCAGGCGGAGCACGCGCTCCACGCGGGCCGCCTCGCCGCCGCGCTCAAGGACGTTCCCGAGCCGCGCGAGGCGATGATCCGCGCCGTGGCGCTCCACGACGCAGGCTGGCCGCTCCTCGACGACCAGCCGGAGCCGCTTGCGGACGGCCGGGCGCCGCACGTCTTCGACCACGACACGGGCTACTCCGCCCCCGCCTGGCGGCGGTCCGTGGCCGTCGCCCGCGCCTCCGGGCCGCTCGAGGCGCTCCTCGTCTCCCGCCACTTCTCGAGGTTCAGCGCGCGGTTCGCCGCGGAGCAGGCCGACATGCAGGCGGCGTGGCGGCTTGGGATCTCCCCGGAGACCGAGGAGGAGGGGGTGAGGCTCCTGCGGTACTGCGACTCGCTCTCGCTCCGGCTCCTCTGCGATCCGAAAGAGCGGGTGAACCTGCCCCAGGACGTCACCTACGAGGACGGCTGGCTCTCTCCCTGGCCCTTCGTCGCCGACACGATCGAGGACACGGTCACGGGACGCCGCCTCCCGAGGCGGAAGTGGGGGTCCAAGGGGGAGCTGGTCGAGGCCTACCGCACGGCCCCGGTCGTCCAGTGGACCGTCCGCCTGCTTCCCATCTGAGCCCGAGGCTGCGCTGGCCGCGTTCCTCCCCTCCTCGCGCCCGTTCGCAACTCTTCCGCCCCCGGGACCCCCCATTTCCCGTCCCGTTTGGTTCGAAAAAGTTTTTTTTGGTCTCATTGGTTTGACACCCCTTGCGGGGTGCTAGCTTTCGGGTGCCTGCAGCGCAACGCTGCGGGTGACAGAAAAAACCCCTCTACCCTCCTTACCTCCGGTGCCCGTCGGCGCAGCGGCACGCGCCCGACGGGCACACTCTTTTTCACACGGGTACGAAGACGCGGTGGGGGTGGATCTCCCGCGGGCGCTTACCGGAGGGGGGGCCTCAGCTGGCGTAGTTTCCCCGGAGGTAGGGGTGCTTCGGGTTGATGTGGCCGCAGTGGAAGCAGGCCATCGCCCGGGCGGGGTAGTCGCTGCCGCACTTCTCGCAGAAGACGACCTGGAGGGCCCGCTCCCCGTGCGGCTGCCTCGTGCCGCAGCGGAAGCACGCGAGGGCGTGGACGGGGATGGGCTCCTCGCAGCCCACGCAGAACGTGATCTGGTGCATCCGCGCGTCCTCGGCCTCCTTCTTGGGGGCCGCGACGCGGCGGGGGCGGAGACCGGTCGGCTTCGCAAGCCGGAGCTGCTTTTCTTCTCTCATGACTGACCTCGAACTTTCAGTATCCCCACGCACCCTAAGACGAAGCAAACGACGGACCGGCAGGTAAACTTCCGGCCAACTTCGCAAGTTCTTGTCCAGCAACGACTTGCGGACTCGATTCGCCGCGGCGGGCGTCTCCTGAGCGGAACATGAGCGCAGAAAGGTGACATGCGGTGCGCCTCCGAGCGCCGGTGGAAACAGGGGGGGGCCCCCCGGGGGCCCGCCCTGGGGCGCGGGATGTTAGGCTCCCGCCCCTCGGAGAGAACACGGGTCGCCATGCTGCCCCGCAAGATCTGGCACGCGAGCGGAGCGCTCATCGTCCTCGTCTACCGGGGCTTCGATGTGCCGAGGCCCGTCGGCGCGACGATCCTCCTCGGGATCACGACCGGTCTCCTCGTGCTGGACCTGCTCCGGCCCCGGTGGCCGGCGCTGCAGGACCTCTTCCGCCGGAAGCTCTCCCTGATCCTCGACGAGAAGGACCTGCGGGGGCTCAACGGGTCGACGCTCTACTTCGGCGGCTGCGGGCTCGCGGTGGCGCTCTTCCGGGAGGATCCGGCGTCCGCGGGCGTCCTCGCGCTGGCGCTCGGCGACCCGGCGGCCGCGATCGTGGGATCCTCCGTGCGCTCGCCGCGGTGGGGGCGCGTGTCGCTCGCGGGGAGCGCCGCCTGCCTCGTCGCGGCGACCCTTGCCGCGCGCGTGTTCGTGCCGTGGCCGGTCGCCATCGTCGGCGGCGCCGCGGCGACGCTCCTCGAGGCGCTGGCCGGCAAGAAGCTCGACAACCTCGCCATCCCCCTCGCCACCGCCCTCGCCATTTCCCTGATCTTTTAAGCCCTCACCTGCGTGCAAAACGTTTGGTACCAGGTGGTTACGTCGGCCGGCTGCGGCACGCGTGCCGCAGCGGAGGGGTGCGGGAACTTCCCCCGGGCCCCCTTCGCTACAATCGCCTCCATGAATCGAATCGCCGTCACGCTCGCGTTGCTCGCGACCGCAGGGAGCGCCGAATGGGCCGATCTCGTCGGCTCCAAAGCGCCCGACTTCGCGGTCAAGGAGTGGTTCAACAAGGCGGAGGGGAAGACCCTCTCCGACTTCCGCGGGAAGGCGGTGCTCCTCGAGTTCTGGGCCACGTGGTGAGGCCCCTGCAAGACTCAGGTCCCCCATCTGAACAAGCTCCGTGAGAGCTTCGGGGACAAGGGGTTGCAGGTCCTCGCGATCAGCAACGAGGCGTCGAGCAAGGTCCAGTCGTTCATCGCCGACGAGGGCATCACCTACACCGTCGGCGTGAGCACGGATGCGCTCGCGGCCTACGGCGGCGGCGGCATCCCGCACGCCTACCTCATCGGCGCCGACGGCGTCGTCGCGTGGCACGGCCACCCGGCGTCGCTGCCGCAGGAGGAGCTGGAGAGGCTCCTCCGCCACACGTTCACCCTGCGGGAGGTCGCGCCTGAGCTCAAGGCCGCGGCCGCCGCGTTCGAAAAGGGCAAGCTCGCCGAGGCGAAGACGCTCGCCGAGGCCGCGAAGGCCAAGGGCGGCGTCGACGAGGACGCCGACTACGTCATCGGGCGCGTCGCCGACATCGTCGCCGGCTGGAGCCAGACGGCGGAGAAGGGCGAGCCGCTCGACAAGCTCGAGGCGCTCGCGCTCGTCCAGAAGCACTACCCGGGCACGGAGGAGGCGAAGGCCGCCGCCGCGCGCGAGAAGGAGCTCAAGGCGGATCCCGCGGTGCAGAAGGAGATCGCCGCCTGGAACAAGCTCGAGAAGATCCGCGGCGAGATCCGGCGCGCGGAAGGCGACCCGAAGAAGCTGAAGCTGATTCGCAGAAAGCTCGAGAAGCTCATCGAATCGGACGGCACGACGAGGGCGGCGAAGGCCGCGCAGCAGCTCCTCAAGTAGCTGTATGCCATACGGGTAGGGTGCGGCGCAAGTCGTTTCTGGACAACGACTTGGGTCGTCCGTGTGCGGCATTGCCGTCCGCACGCGCGAGGCGGCCCGCCGGCCCCGGAGTCCCCCCGCGCGACGGCGACGCCAGGAGGTGGCGACCCCCTCTACACCTTCGACTTCCGGTCAGCGGCTTCGAACGAGCGGTATCCCTGCTGCATCGCCTTCTCGTACGGCGGCA
The DNA here is from genome assembly GCA_023150495.1 of Planctomycetota bacterium. Classification (GTDB taxonomy): domain Bacteria; phylum Planctomycetota; class PLA2; order PLA2; family PLA2; genus PLA2. The sequence goes on along the minus strand of JAKLKT010000123.1, from coordinate 1,394 downwards.
CGAGCTCGTCGTAGTCCCTCGCGGCCTCCTTCGGCAGCTTCAGCTTCCGGTCCTTCCGCCACTCGCCGAGCTGCTTCAGGAACTGCCCATCCATGCACTCGTGGTAGAGGAACCCCTCGCGGATCGCCGCCACGCCCTCCGCGAACGCCTCGGCCGGGTCCTTCGTGGCGTGCATCGCGCGCAGGTGCGCGATCGCGGCGTCGGCGTGCTGCTTCATCACCGGCGCCCACGTCTCCGCGAAGGCGTCGCACGCGGGCACGCCGCGGTAGGCACGCAGGAACATCGGCAGGTGGCGCACCCATCCCTCCGCCTCGATCCTCAGGGGGTCCGGGGGACGGAGCGCCTCCACGTGCGCCCTTGCCGCAGCCTCGACGGACTCCATCGCGACGCGCGCCTTCGCCTTGAGGGCGTCGGGGGCGTCGCCTTCCGCGATCCGCTTCGAGAGCGAGTAGAGCGCAGCGTAGTCGTGGTACTCGCGCACATTCGCGTTCGCAAGCGTGTCGAACGCGGCCGCGAGACGCGCGGGGTCCTTCGTCGTCATCCCCTCGATCCACGCGAGCTCCTGCGTCGGGTACGGGATCTTGTAGTTGTGCTCGGCGGGCCAGTGGTTGCCGCCCTCGATCGCGCGCAGGCGGACCATCGGGTACTTCGCCTCCGCGTACGCGTCGAAGCCGCCGACGCTCTGGCCGAACGGCACCACGGGGTCGTCGGTGCCGTGCATCAGGACGATGGCCTGCCCGTGCCCCTCCGGCCCGAGCTTCGTCCAGTTCCACACGCCGCTCGCGTGGGCGAGCACGCCCTGCACCTCGGCGGGGTGCTCGCCCGCGTAATAGAGCGCGAAGAACGAGCCCTGGCTGTGGCCGTAGAGGAAGGTCGCGCGGACCTTGAACGCCTGCTTCAGCTCCTCGACGAGCGCGCGGAAGCGCTGCGCGTCCTTCGGCTCGCCGAGGAAGTTGAACCCGCCCTGTCCGTTGGGCGTCGTCCCGTCGGGACTCGCGACGAGGTCGTCCGGGCGGAACTCGCCGGCCTTGTGGTTTGCGAAGCCCCAGTGCCGCGACAGGTTCGAGCCGTGGAGGATCAGGACGAGGTTCGCGCCGCGCTCCGCGTCGTAGTCCTTCGGGACGTAGTACACGTACGCGAGGCCGTCCTTCGACTTCCACTCGCAGAGCCTGCCCTTGGACTTCGGGCCGGGCTCCTGCGGCTTGGGCTTGTCCGCGAGCGCGGGGGCGGCGAGCAGGGCCGCCGCGAGGAGGAGGTGCACCGTCCGCATGACAATGCCAACGTACCCCGGCGGGGCACGGCAGAAGAAGGGCCGGGCGGCCGCGGCGCAGCGGTGCATGGGGGGTGCGGGGGCTCGGCCGCGTGGCCCCGCCGCCGGCGGCTCCGGCCGCCCC
>JAKLKT010000122.1 GCA_023150495.1 Planctomycetota bacterium | reverse complement strand
GCCGGCCCCCGCACCCCCCCCTCTTCCGAGACCCGCGGCTCCCGCACCCGTGGCGACGGTCGCGGCGAAGGTGCCGCGCACGGCGAACGGGCGTTTCTACTCGCCGCTCGTGCGGTCGATCGCCGAGGCCCACGGCGTCTCCGAGCCGGAGCTCGCCGCGATCGCGGGCAGCGGCGCGCAGGGCCGCGTGACGAAGGACGACGTGCTCGCGTACCTCGCGAAGCGCCCCGGCGGCGCCGTGGCCCCGGCGCGGCCCGCGGCGGACCAGATCGTCCCCATGGACCGCATGCGCGGGCTCATCGCGCAGCACATGGTCCACTCGATCCACACATCGGCGCACGTCTTCATCATGACCGAGGCCGACATGACGGGGATCGTCGAGTTCCGCGAGCGCGCGAAGGGGCCGTTCGAGGAGCGCACCGGCGAGAAGCTCACGTTCACGCCGTTCTTCCTGAAGGCGAGCGCGCTGGCACTCCGCGACTTCCCCTACGTGAACGCGCAGGTGAACCCGGAGGCGGCGCAGATCACGCTGAAGGCGGACGTGAACGTCGGCATGGCGGTCGCCGTGCCGCACGCAGACGGGACGTACGGGCTCATCGTCCCGGTGATCCGGAACGCCGACTCGCTCCCGCTCACCGAGATCGCGCGGCAGGCGAACGACCTCGCGCGGCGAGGCCGCGAGGGGAAGCTCAAGCCCGACGAGCCGCAGGGCGGGACCTTCACGGTCACGAACATGGGCGTCTTCGGAAGCTACGGCGGCCTCCCGATCATCAACCAGCCGCAGGTGGCGATCCTCGGCGTCGGCGCGATCGAGAAGCGGCCCGCGGTGATCGACGACCGGATCGTGATCCGCCACAAGGTGTTCCTCTCCGTCGGCATCGACCACAGGCTCGTGGACGGCGCGCTCGGGGGGCAGTTCCTCGAGCGGATCCGGCACTACCTGGAGAAGTTCGAGACGTGGATCCTGTTCTGAGGAAGGGGGGGCCGGGGGGGAAACCCCCGTGGCTCAAGGTCCGCCTCGAGGACTGGGCGTCGTTCCGCCGCACGGAGGAGGTCGTAGAGACGCACGGCCTCCACACGGTCTGCCACTCCGCGCGCTGCCCGAACATCGGGGAGTGCTGGAGCCGCGGGACCGCGACGCTCATGCTTCTCGGCAACACGTGCACGCGGAGCTGCGGCTTCTGCGCGGTGAGGAGCGGCGTGCCGCGCGCGTTCGACCCGCACGAGCCGCGGCGGGCGGCCGAGGCCGTCAAGGCGCTCGGCCTCCGGTTCGCGGTGCTCACGTCGGTCGCCCGCGACGACCTGCCCGACGGCGGCGCGTGGGTCTTCGCGGAGTCGATCCGCGAGATCCGGCGGACGTGCCCCGGCGTGGGGGTCGAGGTGCTGATCCCGGACCTGCGCGGACGCGACGAGCATCTCGACATCGTGTTCGACGCGCGCCCCGACGTGCTCAACCACAACATCGAGACGGTCAAGCGGCTGCAGCGCCGCGTGCGGCCGAGCGCGGCGTATGAGCGGTCGCTGCACGTGCTCGCGCGCGCGGCTGGACGGGGCCTCGTCGCGAAGTCCGGCCTGATGCTGGGCCTCGGCGAGACGGGCGATGAGGTTCGCGGCACGCTCGGCGACCTGCGCGCCGCGGGCGTCTCGATCGTGACGATCGGCCAGTACCTGCGCCCGGACGAGGACCACCTGCCGATGGAGCGGTACGCGACGCCGGAGGAGTTCGCGGAGCTCGGCGAATGCGCCCGCGTCCTCGGCTTCGCCCACGTCGAGAGCGGCCCGCTCGTCCGCTCGAGCTACCACGCCGAACGGGCCCGCCTTCGCGGCTGACGCCGCTTCGCCGAGACGAGCTGTTCCCGCCTGACGATCGGCGCGAGCGGGATCGCGAGGCGCGCGCAGTCCTCCTGCCCCCGGACCCCCTCGGCACCGAATCCGGCGACGATCCGCTCCCGCAGCTCCTCGTCCCAGTTCGACGTGAGCCCCGGCCGCAGCCACTCCGCCGCGTCCACGCCCGGCCCTCCGGCCGGCGCGGTGGAGAACGGGTGGCAGACGACTTCGAGCGAGGCGTGCCGTCGCCGTCGCTGTCCTCGGGATCGGTTCCGTACTTGTGCCGCTCGGCGAGGTCGGAGAGCCCGTCGCCGTCGGGATCCGCCGCGGCCGAAGCCGCCGCGAGAGGGAGGATGGGGAGCAGCCGCCGCATGCCCCGAGGATGGCGGACAGAGGGGGGCGCGGGGGGATCAGGCGGCCGGGTCGTGCGGGATGGCGAGGAGGTCGCACTCGGCCGCGGTCAGCTCCTCGCGGAAGCGGCATCCGACGAGCACAAGGCTCGACCTCTTCCCGCAGTAGCCGCTCACGCGCACGATGTCCGCCTCGCGCGCGACCGTGCCGCTCTCGAAGAAGACGTGGAAGCCGCCGTGGAAGTTCTGCCAGACCCGGGCGGTGTAGGGCATCAGGTGCTGGTGCTCGCCGTCGGCTGCGAAGCGCGGATCCGTGATGCGGAAGAGGATGCCGGTGCGCGAGATGTTGATGCCGAGCGCCTTGAACGTGCCGCCCACGCCCTGCACCGAGATCTCGATGAACTTGAACGTCCGGATCGCGTCGCGGCGGCCCGCGTACTGCGTCTCGAGCACCTTCTGCGCGAGTTCCGTGGCGCCGCCGAGGGACGTCCATCCCTGGATCTGCTTCACGAGATCGCTGGCAACGGCGTTTCGCTCCGCGGGCATCATGGTCCCCCCATCGAAGCAAAGCACACGGCGGCGCGGGCGCCGGTCACAAGACTCCGGCCGCACCATTCCGAGACGGCCGGGGAGGCCCGGCGATGCGGACCCGAGAGTCCGCACCTCGTCGCCGCAACCCCTTTCACCCGCGCGACTTACGCGCGTCGCGCCCGGTACTACGTACGGGGTGCGCGGGGCCGGAGGATCTGGTCGGGGAGGTTGGCGTTCCGGAGCGCGGTCTCGTAGCTCACGATGCCCGCGGCCACGTACTCGTTGAGCGACGCCTCGAGCGTGCGCATCCCCTCGCGCGTGCCGGTCTGGATCACGTTGTAGAGCTGCGGCGTCTTCCGCTCGCGGATGAGCGCGCGCACGGCGTCCGTCGCGACGAGGATCTCCTGCGCCGGCGCGAGGCCGCCGTCCGTGCGCTCGACGAGGATCTGCGCGAGCACTCCCTGGAGCGACTCCGAGAGCTGGAGGCGCGCCTGCTCCTGCTGGCCTGCGGGGAAGACGTCCACGATCCGCTCCGGGGCCTGCGACGCCGACGCGGTGTGGAGCGTCGCGAACACGAGGTGGCCCGTCTCCGCGGCGGTGAGCGCGAGCGAGATCGTCTCGCGGTCGCGCAGCTCGCCGACGAGGATCACGTCGGGGTCGTGGCGCAGCGCGCGCCGGAGCGCGCTCGGGAAGTCGGGGCAGTCGCGGCCGATCTCGCGCTGCGTGATGTGCGCCTTCACGTCCTTGTGGATGAACTCGATCGGGTCCTCCATCGTGAGGATGTGGCACGCACGCGTGCGGTTCACGTGGTCCACCATCGCGGCGAGCGTGTGGCTCTTGCCCGAGCCCGTCGGCCCGGTGACGAGCACGAGGCCGCGCGGCCTCTCCGCGAGTGTGCGCGAGACCGGCGAGATGCCGAGGTCCTCGATCGTCGGGATCGCGACGGGGATGCAGCGGATCGCGAGGCTCGTCTGCCCCCGCTCGCGCATGACGCTCACCCGGAAACGCCCGAGCTTCTCGAGCGCGAACACGAGCTCGAGGTCGCCCTCGGCCTCGTACCGCTCGGCCTGCTGCGCTCCCATGAGCCCGGTCGCCATCGCGTGGACCTCGTCGGCGTCGAGCACGCGGCCGTGGTCCACGAGCTGGCCCGCGATCCGCAGGCGCACGGGGCTTCTCGCCTTGAGGTGGAGGTCGCTCGCGCGCATCCCGATCGCCTCGCGCATGAGGTCGAGGATCCGGACCCGAGGCTCGGGCTCGTCCTCGCTGCGCGCGGGCGGTTCGGGCAGGCGGGCGGTCGGCTTGGGCTTCGGGACGCGGGGGGGCGCGGGGGGGGGCGGCGACGAAGGCGGCTGCGGGCGTGCAGGCTGGTCCGACTGCACGAGCGCCCACTCCGAGGGCGAGAGCGGCCGCCGGAACCTCGCCCCGAGCACGATCAGGAGCTCGCCGCCCTCGGAGCGCTCGCTCACCCGGACGAGATCGGCCTCGACCGTGACGCCCGCCTCGAGGAACCGGATCGCCATGCCGTTGCGGAAGAGGAAGCTGATCCGCTTCGTGAAGAGGACGAGATGCTCCGCATCCGCGCTGATCGTGAACTCGGGCCCCGCGATCGTCAGGAGAAGCCCCGCGCCGGAGACGTTGATCGCATAGCCCTTGTAGGTGCCGTAGTCCCCGCGCACGTCGAGCGCGAGCACGCGATCGACGCGCGGGTGCGCCCTCCGCTCCTCCCCGCGCTGCGCCGGCGCGCCTCCCTTCGCCTGCTTCGGGGTGGCGGCGCGCTTCTCCCGCGCGGGGGCGACGCCCAGGAGCACCCAGTCGTCGCCCGCGAGCGGGGCCGCGAAGCGGCATCCGACGAGCATCGGGGAGTCGTCCTCCGCCCCCTTGCGGGAGACGCGCACGACCTCCGCCTCCCGCACGACCTGGCCGCCCGCGAGGCGGACGATCATGCCGTCGCCGAACTCCTGCGCGACGCGCTCGGAGAAGACGACCATGTTCACGAGGTCGGAGGCCGGCAGGAACCGCTCGTCGGTGATCCAGAGCAGCGCGCCGGTGGCGGAGAGGTCGATCGTCTGCCCGGAGAAGGTCCCGCCCTTGCCCAAGACCTCGACCTCCGCGGTCACCGTGGCGCGGTGGCCGCTCCGGGCTTCCGCCGCTCCGGGCACGGAGAGGTCCTTCGGCTGCTTTCGCACTTCCCCGGCTTCGGTATCGGCGCTTCCGGGGTCCGAAGTTGCGTGCCTCCCCGGGGGATGCCTAGGGAGAAATTGCGCCCCCGGAGCCCCCCCTTATCATTTTGAACAGTGGTTCAAACGACGAGCGCCGGGCTGAGGGCCGATCGGAAGCGGGCCGAGATCCTCCGCCGCGCTGCCGAGGTCTTCCGCCGCAAGGGCTTCCGCGGGGCCGGCATGCGCGAGATCGCGACCGGACTCGGCCTCGCGCCTGGGGCGCTCTACTACTACTTCGAGAGCAAGGAGGACCTCCTCCACGCCTGCCAGCGGCTCTCGCTCGAACGGCTCACGAGGAGCGCGTCCGAGATCGCGGCCGACGCCCACCCGCCCGCCGGGAAGCTGCGGCGGCTCGTGCTCGCCCACCTCTCCCACGTCCTCGGCGAGCTCGGCGGCAGCTTCGCGCACGTCGAGTTCCACGCGCTGCCCGACGCGCAGCTCGCGGAGGTGGTCGGCTGGCGCGACGCCTACGAGCGGATCGTGCGCGGCGTGATCGAGGACGGCATCCGCGCGGGGGCGTTCCGCGCGGTCGACGGCAAGCTCGCGACGCTCGCGCTCCTCGGCGCGCTCAACTGGGCGGCGGTCTGGTGGCGGCCGGACGGACCGCTCTCCGTCGCGGATGTGGCGGAGAGGACCGCGGACCTGTTCCTGAAAGGGCTCGAACGATGAAGAAGACGGCGCCCGCGAAGGTGACGCTCCCGCTGCGCGTGAACGGCGAGACGCAGGAGGTCTCCTTCCTCCCCCACCGCACGCTCCTCGAGGTGCTGCGCGAGGACATGGGCCTCACCGGCACGAAGCACGGATGCGAGCTCGGCGAGTGCGGCACGTGCACCGTGCTCGTCGACGGCGAGCCGGTGCTCTCCTGCCTCGCGCTCGCGCTCGAGTTCGAGGGCAGGGAGATCACGACCGTCGAGGGGCTCGCGGGGCCGCAGGGCCCCCATCCGCTCCAGCGACGCTTCGCGGAGCTGAACGCCGCGCAGTGCGGCTACTGCACGCCCGGCTTCCTGCTCGCGGCGAAGTCGCTCCTCGACCGCGAGCCCGCGGCGGACCGCGAGACGATCCGCAAGGAGCTCAGCGGCAACCTCTGCCGATGCACCGGCTACCTGAAGATCTTCGAGGCGGTCGAGCTGGCCGCGGAGGACCTGCGCCGTGGCTAACTACCGGATCATCGGGAAGGCGCTCCCCAAGGTCGACGGCCTCGCCAAGTGCACGGGCCAGACCCGCTTCGCCGACGACCTCTCGCTCCCGCGGATGCTCCACTGCAAGCTCCATCGCTCCGACGTGCCGCACGCGCGGATCCTGCGGATCGACACGAGCGAGGCGGAGGCGATGCCCGGAGTCGTCGCCGTCCTCACGGGCCAGGAGATGCCGATCCCCTTCGGCATCCTCCCGGTCTCCGAGGACGAGCACGCGCTCTGCCTCGACCGCGTGCGCTTCGTCGGCGACCCGGTCGCGGCCGTCGCGGCGGTCGACGAGGACACCGCATACGAGGCGATGCGGAGGATCCGCGTCGAGTACGAGCCGCTGCCGCCCGTCTTCGACCCGGCGGACGCGATCGCGAACGCGACGCCGCCGCTCCACGACTACGGCGACGACGGCAACGTCCACAAGCGCGTGTCGATGGAGTTCGGCGACGTCGCGCGGGCCCTCAAGGAGGCGGACCTCGTCCTCGAGGACGTCGTCTTCTTCCAGGGGAACACGCACCTGCCGATGGAGCAGCACGCATCGCTCGCGCTGCCCGAGGCGGACGGCCGCCTCACGATCTGGTCCTCGACGCAGACGCCGCACTACCTCCACAAGGCGGCCTCGAAGGTGCTGGGCATCCCGCCCTCGCGCCTGCGCGTCGTCGCGTGTCCGAACGGGGGGGGCTTCGGGGGCAAGAGCGACCCCTTCAACCACGAGATCGTCGTCCTGAAGCTCGCGCAGAAGACGGGCCGGCCGGTGAAGATCGCGCTCACCCGCGAGGAGGTCTTCTACTGCCACCGCGGCCGCCACCCCGTGCTCATGCGCAGCCGGATGGGGCTCAGGAAGGACGGCACGATCGCGGGCCTCCACTTCGAGAGCCTGCTCGACGGCGGAGCGTACGGATCGTACGGCGTCGCGAGCACCTACTACACGGGCGCGCTCCAGACGGTCACGTACAAGGTGCCCGTCTACCGGTTCGACGGCGTCCGCTGCTTCACGAACAAGCCGCCGTGCGGGCCGAAGCGCGGTCACGGGACGCCGCAGCCGCGGTTCGCGCTCGAGGTGCAGATCGACAAGGCGGCGGAGAAGCTCGGGATCGACCCGGTGGACTTCCGCCTGAAGAACCTCCAGCCGCCGAAGTCGGTGACGGCCAACTGGCTCCAGATCAACACGATCGGCCTGCGGAAGTGCATCGAGGCGGTCGTCCAGGCGTCGGGCTGGCGCGAGCGGCGCGGGAAGCTCGGCCGCGGCAGGGGGCTCGGCATCGCGTGCGCGAGCTACATCACGGGCGCGGGGCTCCCCATCTACTGGAACAGGATGCCCCACTCGGGCGTGATGGTGAAGCTCGACCGCGGCGGCGGGGTCACCGCCTACTGCGGCGCGACCGACATCGGGCAGGGGAGCGACACGGTCCTCGCCTCGTGCGTCGCGGAGATCCTCGGCGTCGACCTGCTCGACGTGCGCGTCTGCGTCGCCGACACCGACCTGACGCCCGTCGACCTCGGCTCCTACTCGAGCCGCGTGACGCTCATGATGGGCAACGCGGCGATCCAGGCTGCGGAGCGGGCGAAGGACCTCGTCGCGCGCGCGGCGGCGGAGAAGCTCGAGGTGCCCCAGTCGCGCCTCGTCTTCTCGGACAACCGCGTCTTCGACGCCGAGGACCCGGAGAAGCGGTGGATGAGCTTCGCGCAGGCGGTC
>JAKLKT010000121.1 GCA_023150495.1 Planctomycetota bacterium | reverse complement strand
AGCGCCGGATGGAGTCGCCGATCTTCTTCGCGATCCGCACGAGGAAGTCGCGCTGCGGCCTCGGGCCGTAATGGTGCTCGAAGAGGCGCGCGCACTGCTTCGGCCGCTCCCGCCAAGCCTCCTCGAGCGACTCGTGCATGGCGCGCTGCATCTCGGCCTTGCACCATTGCACGAGCTTCTCGGGGTCGGGCTCCCTCCCTCGCGCGTGCTCCTCGAGCGCCCGCTGGATCGCGCGGTGCACCGTGTCGCCGGCGATCAGGTGGAGGTTCGTGAGGTTCTTGAGGAGGTAGAGCTCGCGCGCCTCCGCGGGCGCGTCGGGCTCCCAGCCTCCCCACGACCCGTAGTAGTGGAACCAGTACTTGAGCGCGCAGTCCTCGAAGGTGCGCGAGCGGGAGAGGCTCCAGCTGAACTCGTTCTCCAGAGGCGCGCGCACGGGCCGGGATTATACGGACCCCGGCCCCCGCGTTCGGGCGGTGGTCACGGCGATGCGGCGGCAGGCTTTGAGCAGTGCAATGGCCGACCGGCAGCAGGCCGCGAGACATGGCCGGGCTCCGCGGGCGGGCGGGCGTCACGCCTCCCCACCCCCCCGGAGCCCCCCCACTTCCCGGCGAGCGCGGCGCCCTACCTCGTCGCCGCGCCGCGCCCCCGGGGGTCGCTCACGCCGTGGAGCTGGCCCATCGAGCCCCGCCCCACCGCCTGCACGTCGCCCATCGGTTCCTTCTTCTCCCGCACGCTGTGGCCGAGTTCCGCGAGCGTGCGGCGGACTTCCGGCGACAACGTGGGCTCCAGGAGCACCTCGTCCGGCATCCATTGGCAGTGGACGCGCGGCGCGCGGACGGCGTCGGCGAGCGGCATGCCGGCGGCGTAGCGGTTCGCGATCACCTGCGCGACGACCGAGATGATCGTCGGCCCGCCCGGGCTGCCGATCACGAGGTCGACCTGGCCGTCCTTGAGGACGATCGTCGGCGACATCGAGGAGACCGGACGGCGGCCGGGCACGAGGAGGTTCGCCTCGCCCTGGATGAGGCCGAACTGGTTCGGCACATCCGCGAGCAGCGTGAAGTCGTCCATCTCGTTGTTGAGGAGCACGCCGGAGACGGAGACGCCGCAGCCGTACGCGCCGTTGAGCGTCGTGGTGAGCGCGACCGCGTTCCCCTCGCTGTCCGCGACCGACAGGTGGCAGGTCTCCGCCGACTCGGTCGGGAGGCCGCCTTTCACGTCCGCGCTCGGAGTCGCGCGCGTCATGTCGATCGTGACGAACCGCGACTGGAGGTAGTTCGGGTCGAGGAGCTCGGCGACGGGCACCTTGACCACGTCGGGGTCGCCGAAGTAGACGGCGCGGTCGGCGAAGACGCGGCGCCCCGCCTCGACGAGGAGGTGCGCGCGCTGCTCGGGACGCATCCAGTCGTAGCCACCGCGCTCGAGGAGGTCGAGCATCTGGAGGACGCACACGCCGCCGCTCGAGGGCGGGGGCATCGTGACGACGTCCATGCCCCGGTAGCTGCCCCGCACGGGCTCGCGCACCTTCGCATCGTAGGTGTAGAGGTCGCCGATCGTGAGGTTGCCGCCGTACTTCTCGCACGTCTCCTGGATGCGCTGCGCCATCCAGCCGCGGTAGAAGCCGGCGGCGCCGTGCATCGAGATCTCGCGAAGCGCGCCCGCGAGCTCGCGCTGGACCAGGCGGTCCCCGACCCTCGGCACGCGGCCCTCCGGCAGGAAGATCGCGGCGGTCTCCGCGTATTTCGAGAGCAGCTCGCGGTGGCGCGTGAGCGAGTCGTGGAGGCCGGCGTCGACCTTGAACCCCTCCTCGGCGAGCTCGATCGCGGGGGCGAGCACGCGCTCGCGCTGCAGCCGGCCGCCCCTCTCGTGGAGGAGCATCAGGCCCGCGACCGTGCCCGGCACGCCGGCCGCGAGGGGGCCCACGAGCGTGGCGCCCGGGCGCGGCTTGCCGTCCGCGCCTAGGTAGAGCTCGGGCCGCGCGGCGCGCGGCGCCACCTCGCGCGCGTCGATCGCGAACTCGCCCTTCGCCGTGTGGACGACGATCAGGCTGCCGCCGCCGAGGTTGCCGGCCTCGGGGTGCGTGACCGCGAGAACGAAGCCCATGCACACCGCGGCGTCGATCGCGTTGCCGCCGTCGCGCAGGATGTCCTCCCCCGCCTGCTTCGCGTGGCGCTCGGGGGCGGCGACGGCACCGGCGACCGGACCGGCGATGATCGTCGGCGCCGACTTGCAGCCGAGGGAGAGAACGAGGGCGGTGGCAAGGAGTGCTCGCATCGTGCGGAGAATCTAGCCCACCGCCCGCCCAAGAAAAGCGAGGGCCGCATCGCCGGGCCCCGGAGCCCCACCGCGAAACTGCGGACCCCATTGCCGCACCCGGAACGCCTAAGTGCCTTTTCTACAACAGGTTACGCCGGAAGGATGCGGTACCGAGTACACTCAATTCCACCGCCAGGGGCGGGCGAGGAGCTCGAGGAGCCGGTCGAGTCGCCTCGCGACGCTGCGCACCTCGAGGAGCTCGAGCTTCTCCGCGGCCTGGAGCGGCGCGGTGAGGGCGCACGTGTTGAGGAGCGCTGCGGGCACGTCCTCCACGGCGAGGAAGCCGAGGAGCTGCTCGCGGAGGCCGTCCACGTCGCCGCCGCCGGGCACGGCCTCGGCGAACGCGCGCCGGAGCTTCTCCTCGTACGCGTCGTCGGCGTCGAAGCGGTCCGCGAGGAGGTCGACGCGGGCCGTCCGGTAGGGCTCCGGCCCGTCGACCGGCTGCGCGAGGCCAGCCGAGAGGCCGAGGAGCGCGATGTTCGAGCGCCCCTTCGGCAGCGCCTCGTGGTGGATCACCTGGCCGACGCAGACCGTCTCGTGGAACGGCGGCCGCTCCTCGTACTCCCTCTTGGTGCACTCCTGGAGGAGCGCCATCGCGATCAGCTTGTCGCCCTTGAGCACGTCCTTCACCATGGCCTGGTAGCGCTTCTCGAAGATGTGCAGCGGGAGGAGCGCGCCCGGGAACAGCACGACCTCGGCCAGCGGGAAGACCGGCACGCTCCTCGGGAACGTGGTGAGCAGCGGGTGCATCCGTGGAAAGCCTACAACACGGGCGCCTCTTGGCGGGGCCCCCGACTGCGCCAGCGCTGGCGCACCCCGGCCGCCGCAAACCTCGCCCAACAAAGGAGTTGCGCGCGCTGCGCAGGTCAACCGTTGACCTACAGGTCGGTGTAGGTGGGGCCGCCGCCGCCTTCGGGCGTGACCCAGTCGATGATGCCGTACGGGTCCTTGATGTCGCAGGTCTTGCAGTGCACGCAGTTCGACGCGTTGATCTTCAGCGCGCCGTCGAACTCGTAGACGGACGCCGGGCAGAAGAAGCGGCACGGGTTGCCGTGCTCCGTCGCGCACCGCGTCACGCAGATCGAGGTGTCGCGGACGACGAGATGGGAAGGCTGGTCCTCCTCGTGCTTCGTCCCGGAGTGGTAGACGTCGGTCAGCTTGTCGATCGTCAGCTTGCCGTCGAAGGGAGGGGGCTCCGGGGGCCGGCGCGCCGCGCCGAGGTGCTCGTGCACCTGCTCCCTGTGGCAGAGGCGGTCGTAGAAGAGCCCGCGGCCGTTGAGCGCCGTCTGGATCACCACCTCCGCGAACGCGCGCGGCCGCGAGAACCTCTTGAACGCCGTCCGGAAGTTGCGCGTCCTCCGCAGCTCCTCGTGCGCCCACGAGGCCTCGAACGCCTCCTGGTACGACGCGAGCGCCGCGCTCGAAGTGTCGCCCGCCTTGAGCGCCGCGTAGGCCGCCTCGCCCGCGAGCATGCCGGTCTTCAGCGCGAGGTGCACGCCCTTCAGACGGGCCATGTTGACCGCGCCCGCGGCGTCGCCCGCGAGGAGCCAGCCGTCGCCGTGGAGCCGCGGCATCGCGTAGAGCCCGCCGCCCGGGATCGCCTTCGCGCCGTAGCGCAGGCACTCGCCGCCCTCGAGGATCCCGCGGATCAAGGGGTGCGTCTTGAACCGCTGGAACTCCCGGTGGAGATCGAACGTCGGATCCTCGTAGTCGAGCCCCATCACGAGGCCCATGCTGATCCGGTCCTCGCGCATCCCGTAGATCCACGACCCGCCGTAGACCGAAGGCGGCAGCGGCCAGCCGAAGGTGTGGATCACCTTGCCCGCCGGGAACGACCCCGGCCGCACGCGCCAGAGCTCCTTGATCCCCGTCTCGTAGTCCGCGGCGTTCCGGCCCTCGAGCGCCGAGGGGTCGAGGCGCAGCAGCTGTTTCGTGACGTTGCCGCGGACTCCGTCCGTGAGGATCGTGACCTTCGCGCGCACGTCCGCGCCCGGCTGGTACGACGGCTTCCTCTCGCCGGTCTTCGAAACGCCGCCGTCGGTGAGGCGCACGCCGAGGACGCGGCCGTCCTCGAAGAGGAGGTCGCGCGCCGGGAACTCCGGGAAGACCTCGATGCCCTCCTTCTCCGCCACGCCCGCGAGCCACTGCACGAGCCGGTTGAGCGAGCAGACGAAGTTCCCGTGGTTGTGCATGGGCGGCGGCAGCGGGAGCCGGTAGGCCCTGCGCTCCGAGAGCGCGTAGAAGCGCTCCGCGCCCACGTCGGCCTCGACCGGCGGATCGAGCTTCCGCCAGCCCGGCAGCAGCTCGTCGAGCGCGCGCGGGTCGACCACCGCGCCCGAGAGCGAGTGGTTCCCGGGCGCCGACGCCTTCTCGAGCACGGCGATCTGGAACTCGTCCCCGGCGAGCTGCTTGAACCGGAGCGCCGCCGCGAGCCCCGCGGGCCCCGCGCCGACGATGACGCAGTCGAGTTCGAGGACGTCGCGCTCGCTCATCCCGCACATTCTCCCGGGCCGGTCCAGACCCCGCGTCCGCGCCCGAGCGGGGAACTTGCGCTCTACTCCGGATCGACGGTCACCCTCCGGACCTCACGGGTCACGGGGGCTTCTTCGATCTCGAGCGCGCCGATCCCGCGATTCCACGAACGAGCGCTCCCGGTCGTGTACGTCCCGATCAACCGCCCGTGCCCTTGGACAGGGCTGCCAGCGCCGCGTCGATGCTGAAGCTGCCGGGCTTCTGGCTCGGCGGGAACTCCTTGAACGTGGCGAGGAACTTCCCGACGTACTGCTGCGCCGGCACGAGCAGGAACAGGTGCTCCACCCTCCAGCGCTCGTAGTCCATGCCCTCGTGGTCGGCGATCTCGAAGGGGTCGGAGCGGAGGTTGAAGAGCTTGGGGAAGCGCAGCGGCACGAACGGCTCCTCCCAGACATCGAGGCCGTGAGCGCGCTGCTCGGCGAAGACGATCTTCCAGTTGTCGTAGCGCAGCGCTACGAGCGAGCCGTCGTCGTTGAAGTAGAAGAAGTCGTGGCGCGGGCTCCTCGACTTGCCCGCGAGCGCGTCGGTGACGTCGTGGCCGTCGAGATGCACCTTGAAGGTCTTGTCGCCGACCTTCATGCCCTTCATGAGCTGCTCCTTCACGTCCGGCACGCCGGCGGCGGCCATGATCGTGGGCAGCATGTCCTCGTGGGCGAAGATGTCGTTGTGCACGGTGCCGGGCTTCACGACGCCGGGCCAGCGGATCGCGCAGGGCACCCGGTAGCCGCCCTCCCAGTTGGTGTTCTTCTCGCCGCGGAAGGGCGACGTGCCGCCGTCGGGCCAGGTGAACTTCTCCGCCCCGTTGTCGGTCGAGTACATGACGATGGTGTTCTCGTCGAGGCCGAGCTCCTTCAACTTGTCGAGCACCTGCCCGACGTGGCCGTCGTGCTCGACCATGCCGTCGGGGTAGATGCCGAGGCCGGTCTTGCCCTGGCTCTCGGCCTTGAGGCGCGTCCAGATGTGCATCCGGGTCGAGTTCCACCAGAGGAAGAACGGCTTGCCGGCCTTCTTCGACTCTTCCATGAAACGCAGCGCTTCCCTCGTGACCTCCTCGTCGATGGTCTCCATGCGCTTCTTGTTCAGCGGGCCGGTGCTCTCGATCCGTTGCGTGCCGTCCGGGTTGCTCCACGCATGGATCACGCCGCGCGTCCCGAACCTCTTCCGCAGCTCCGGGTCCTTGAAGTAGTCGGGATGCTCCGGCTCGTCCTCGGCGTTCAGGTGGTAGAGCGACCCGAAGAACTCGTCGAAGCCGTGGGCCGTGGGCAGGTGCTCGTCGAGGTCGCCGAGGTGGTTCTTGCCGAACTGCCCCGTGGCGTAGCCCTGCGCCTTGAGCAGCTGGGCGAGCGTCACGTCGCGGGCCTGCAGGCCCTCCTTCGCGCCGGGCAGGCCGACCTTGAGCAGGCCGGTGCGGAAGCCCGACTGGCCGGTGATGAAGCACGCCCGGCCGGCCGTGCAGCTCTGCTGGCCGTACCAGTCGGTGAAGAGCGCGCCCTCCCTGGCGATGCGGTCGATGTTAGGCGTCCTGTAGCCCATCATGCCCTGGTTGTAGGCGCTGACGTTCCAGTAGCCGATGTCATCGCCCCAGATCACGAGGATGTTCGGCTTCTTCGCGTCCTGCGCGGCCGCGGGGGCCGCGGCGACGGACAGGACGAGCACGATCGCGCACGAGAGGCTCCGCATCGGCTGTTCTCCTCCTCCTTCGCCCCGCGCCGGCCGGGGGCTCGGTTCGCATTCTCCTGAGGAGGCGGAGGTTCTTCCAGTCCATTCCCGATGCCTTCGGGGTCTCGAGGACGCCGAAGATCGTCGCCCAGCGCGGGTCGTTCACGAGCCGCCGGAACGCGGTCCCCCGGAGCCCCCCCCTACCTATGTGTTCGTGACGGTCGACCCGGGAGCCGAGCCCCGCCTTGCTGTCGTTCAGGTGGAACGCCTTCACGCGTTCCAGCCCGACCGTCTCCTCGACGGCGCGCATCGTCTTCTCGTACGCGCGCGGCGTGCGGAGGTCGTAGCCCGCCGCGAAGAGGTGGCATGTGTCGAGCACGACGCCCGTACGCGGGACGCGAAGCAGCGCCGCGAGGTGCTCGAGGCGCCAGCCGAGGCTCGTGCCCTGCCCGGCGGTGTTCTCGAGGAGCACGGTCACGCGGCGCGTCGTGCGCGCGATCGCGTGGCGGAGGCTCTCCGCCACGAGCGCGAGCCCCGCCTCCTCGCCCGCGCCCATGTGCGCGCCGGGGTGGACGCAGAGGTACGGGATCCCGAGCGCCTCGCACCGACGGATCTCGTCGACGAGCGCCCACCGCGAGCGGCGGAGGGTCAGGGCGACGGTCGCGCAGAGGTTGATGAGGTAGGAGGCGTGGCTCATCGCGCGCCCGGCGTAGCCGGCCGCGCGCGCCGCCTCGCGGAAGCGCCGTGCCTCGGCGGCGCGCAGCGGCTTCGGCCGCCACTGCCGCTGGTTGCGCGTGAAGACTTGGATCGCCTCGCAGCCGAGGGCGAGGCCTTCCTCCACGGCGCGGGAGATCCCGCCCGCGGCCGAGACATGGACGCCGAGGTACACGTTTTCCGCCCCCCGTGTTCCTTACAATTGCGCGCGATGGACCGCAAGGCCGAGATCCGGCGGAAGGCCGCCGCGGTGTTCGCCGAGCAGGGCTTCGACCGCGCGTCGATCCGCGACGTGGCGAAGGCGACCGGGCTGTCGCTGGCCGGGCTCTACTACTACTACAAGGGCAAGGAGGAGATCCTCTTCGACATCCAGCGCGAGGCGTTCACGACGCTCCTCGACGCGCACGCGAAGGCGCTCGCGGGCGTGCGCGACCCGGAGCAGAAGCTCCGCCGTGTGGTCGATGCGCACCTCGCCTTCTTCGCCGAGCACATCGCCGAGATGAAGGTGATGTCGCGCGAGAGCGAGCAGCTCCAGGACGACTACGCGGAGCAGGTGGACGAGCTGAAGCGCCGCTACGGACCTGCCCACGGGCGTCGCGGTGTTCCTCCTCTTCGGGATGATGAACTGGGTCTACACGTGGTACGACGCGAAGCGCGACGGCAGCCCCGCGGAGATCGCGCGCGCGGCGCAGGAGATCTTCCTCAAGGGCATAGGCACGGGGCGCTCTTCGGAAACCGGTTGAATCGCACCGGGTGCGATTCTTCCGGCGGGCGGGGGGAGGAGCGGCCCCTGCCCCCGAAGCCCCCTCACCTCACGCGCAGGAGGAGCCCGCTCAGGTAGCGGGTCTCCGGGCAGGAGAGGTCGACCGGGTGGTCCGGGGGCTGTCCCGTCGCGCGCAGCACGCTCGCGTCGCGGCCTGCCCGGGCGGCGGCCTCGCGCACCTGCGACTCGAAGTCGCCGGCCGAGAAGAGACCCGTGCACGAGAACGTGAACAGCAGCCCCTCCGGCCCGAGGGCGCCGAGCGCGAGCGCATTGAGGTCGACCGACTTCTTCCGCGCGCGCGGCAGGTCCTCGCGGCGCGCGGCGAGCTTCGGCGGGTCGAGCACGATCAGGTCCGGTCGCGGGCCCTTGCGCAGGAAGTCGAACGCGTCCGCGTGCTCGAACGGCACGTCGAGCTTGTTCAAGGCCGCGTTCTCGCGGGCGAGCGCAACGGCCTCCTCGTCGAGGTCGACGCCGAGGACCTCGCGCGCGCCGCCCTTCGCCGCCGCAAGGGCGAAGCCGCCGGTGTAGCAGCAGAGGTCGAGGACGCGGCGCCCCTTCGCGAGCCGCGCCACCTCGGCGCGCGACTCGCGCTGGTCGCAGAAGAAGCCGGTCTTGTGCCCGCCGCGGCAGTCGACGTGGAAGCGGAGCGCCCCCTCGCGCACGATCACGCGCACGGGCTCGGCGCCGCGCTCGGTGCCCCGGAACCCCTCGATCTCCTCCACGTCGGGATCCGCGCGCACGACCATCTTCCGCGCGCCGAGCACCTCGCGCAGCGCCTCCTCGAGGTCGTCGAGCCGCTCGAAGATCCCCCGCGCCCCCACCTCGACGACGGCCGCGTCGGCGTAGCGGTCGACGACGAGCCCCGAGAGCCCGTCCCCCTCCGCGTGCACCACCCGATAGGCGTCGGTTGTCTCCTCGATCCTGAGCGACCGCCGCAGCTCCGCCGCCGCGCGCACGCGGCCCTTGAGCCACTCCCCGTCGAGCGGCGGCCCCTTCTCGTTCCGGTCGTAGATCCGCACGCCGTAGACCGACCGCGGGCTATAGAACCCGCGGCCGACGAAGGCGCCCTTCTCGGTGCGGACCTCCACCTCCTCCCCGGGGCGCACCTGCGCCTCCGGGCGCCGCAGGCGCTTCATGTATATGCGGGGGCTCCGGGGGACTTCGGCGCCCTTCAGGAGGACCGTCTTCAAGGGCGCCGTTGTATCACGGGGTCGTGGTAGCCTCGCTGCATGGCGCAGGCCACAGGGAAGGGCAAAGGCGGCGGGATCGGCTCGGCGATCGGCTGCCTGATCCTCCTCGGCGCGCTCGGCTACGGCATCTTGCACTTCTTCCCGCAGGTGCGGACGCTCTTCCCCGGCGCGACGCCGCCCATCGAGTGGGGGCAGGAGTATTACGGCGGCGGGCTGCGCGTGAAGGTGGTCGCGGCGGAGGTCGAGGTCACGCAGATCGAGGACACGCTGGGCTCGCGCGACGGGAACGAGGACCTGCACGTGACGCTCGACATCGCGAACCTGGGAGACGCGCCGGTCGCGTACAAGGAGCCGCGGCTGCTCGGCGCGTCGGAGCCGAAGCTGCTCGACGACGCTGGCCGCTCGGTGCCGCAAGCGGTCTACGACGACCGGACGACGGTCGAGGGCCGGCTCGCGCACGCGCAGGAGATCGCGCCGCACGACGACGAGCAGCACGACCTGCTGTTCAAGGTGCCGCCCGCAGGCGCGAAGTCGTTCCTGCTGAACGTGGACATGGCGATGTTCGGCAGCCGCGGCGTCGTGCAGTTCCGCATCCCCGCGGAGAAGATCAAGGGCCTCCGGTAGCGGAGGCGGAGGGGGTCCGGGGGCGGCTACCGCGGCCGAAGCCCGATCACGACCCCTTCGGCTCCGGGCGCGACCGAGAGTGCCTCGCCTTCGAGCCCATCGTCGCCGTAGGCCACGAGCCGCACGGGATCCGGCTCCTCGGCCGCGACGTAGAGCACGAACGTCCCGTCGTCCCGGGACCTTGCGAACGCGACGCTCTCCTCGCCGCGCCATGCCCGGACGCCGGAAGCCGCGCCCGCCCCGTCGGGCTTCCGCACGGTGCCGCGGATGGCCTTCCCCTCGCGCAGCGTGAACACGACCTCCTGGCCGTTCGGGACGAGCTTCAGCTCGTACGGCTTCGCCTGCGCCCAGGGCGCGGGCGCATGGGAGTGGAGCCTCAGGAGGAACTCGGCGGCCGGAAGGCCCGCGAACTCGATCCGTCCGGACGCGTCGGTGGCCTCGGTCCCCTCCCGAGGCCGCCATCCCCGCGCGTCGTGCGGGAACACCTGCATGTCCGGGACGCCCTTCCCGTCCGGCGTCACCACGCGGACGACGAGCGTCCGGTCGAGCGGCACGCGACGCGCCTCGAGCACGAGCCCCTCCGAGCCCGCCGCGACGTCCGTGAGCTCGCCGTAGATCGGGAGCATCTCCATTTGCACCTGCCCCGTGAGCACGACGTCGATGCGCGTTCGCGCGGGCACCCTGAAGAGGAACCTCCCTTCCTGATCCGATGTGGCCGAGTACGGGAAGCCGTCCGGTCCCCGCGCCATGCACACGGCCCTCCCGAGCGGCTTCCCTTCGAGAAGGACCTGGCCGGAGACCGACGCCGCCTCGCGCAGCACGATCCGGAGATCGCCGTCGCCGGGCCGGTACGTGGCGGCCGGCGGCTGCGCGTACCGCCCGTCGAACTTCGAGACGAGCACCTGGTCGACGTCGACGTCCTTGTGCATCTCGAGCGTGGCGCGGCCCTGCGCGTCGGTCGCATTGCCCTGCGGCTGGTAGATGCTCCGCACGAGCACGCCGGCGACAGGCCGGCCCGCGTCGTCCACGACCTGCACCGCGTACTGGTGGCCCGGCTCGACCCGGGGCTCCTCGAAGCGAAGCTCGACGTCGAGGACATCCGCTTCCCCGATCGTGACGTGGATGTCAGCGCTGCGGTCGCCGTTCCTCGCCGAGACGCCGAAGCTGCCCGGCGGGAGGTCGGTGAACCGGAACCGCCCGAGGTCGTCCGTGTGCCGCTCGCGGCTGGTCCCGTCCTGCGTCGCCGCCGCGCCGGCCGCCGTCACCATGGTCGCCCGAGCCGTCACGACGCATCCTTCGGCGACCTGCCCGTCCGCGCCGATCACGCGCCCTTCGAGCCGGCGGCCCTCGGCGAGCACGACCTCCATCGAATCGCCCTCGATGGGCATCGACACCCGCGCGAATCCCGGCTTCGCCGCGACGAGCGTTCGGGCGCGCGCGAGGTCGCGGAGCTCGAACCGGCCCTCCGCGTCGGTCCACGTCTCGCGGATCTCGGTGCGGTCGGACGCCATCGCGCCGACGAACGCCCCCGCGACGGGCGCGCCCGACGCGTCCCGCACGACTCCCGTCACGGCGAACCCCGGCTTCAGGGCGACGTCGATCTCCGCCCCTTCGCCCACCTCCTCCCGAGCCGTCGCGTACCCCTTCGCGTGGACGAAGAGGGCCCGCTCGCTCCCCCACCCGCCGAGGCGGTACCTGCCGTCGGCGTCCGTGCGCACGAAGCTCGCGAACGGAACGACCATGGGATACGCGTTCACGATCGCGCCCTCGACCGGAGCGCCCGTCGCCGCGTCGGTCACCCGGCCCGACAGCTCGCGACCCTGCTCGGCCTTGAGCTCGAGCTCGGCCTCGCCGGTCGCGGGGAGCTGGACCGGGGCGGGCTTCGGGAAGACGAGGCCGGCATGCCACGCGGCGACCTGGACCTCGCGGGCCGGCAGGAGGTCCTCGAGCACGCAGGTCCCGCGCTCGTCCGTGAGGCCCTCGAGGAACACGTAGATCCCCGCGACCTCCATCTCCGGCGCCCTGCCCTTGAACATCACCACGTGCGCGCCCGCAAGCGGCTGCCCGTCGGGCCCCGTCGCGCGCACGCGCAGGCTCACGCCCTTCCGCATGAGGATCCGCACCCTGCCGCCCGCCGGGCACCAGCGGCGCTGGAGCTCCACGAATCCAGCCGCCTTCACGCGCAGGTCCACCTCCTCGCCGCGCTCGACGCGGAGCGCGAAGCTGCCGTCCGACGCCGTCATGGTTCCCGGGCCCTCCACCGATTCCGCCTGCGCGAGGCCCTTCGCCACCCCCATCGCGGGGTAGCGGATCACGCGGACGTCCGCGTTGGCGACGGCGTTGCCCCCCTCGTCCACGACGATGCCAAACACGTCGCGGTCGCGGTCGATCGCCGCGAAGTCGACGGGAGGGGGCGCGGGGGAGGGTGCCGGCGCGGCCTCGACCGCCGCGGGCTCCGCGCGCCTCGCCTCCTGCGTCACGGGCGCGCGGTGCGG
>JAKLKT010000120.1 GCA_023150495.1 Planctomycetota bacterium | reverse complement strand
CCTCGACGGCGGGCCAGTCGGTCTCCTGGGACACGCGGCGGTAGAACTCGAGGATCTTCCGCGCCCGCTCGAAGAGCTCCGCCTGCTGCTCCGGGTGCTCGAACGCGCGCTCGAAGAGCAGGATGCCCAGGTAGACCTGGTCCGGGCTGTTCCGGTTCCCGATCTCCGAGTAGAAGGCGTCCAGCACGCGGATCGCATGGTCCTCGTCGATGGAATGGTCGTAATGGTCCGACCCATCGATGTGCCGGGCCCAAACGTATTCCTGGATCCGCTTGATCTCGTCCTTCACGCGGCTCTGAGGGGGGAGCGTCGCCGCTCCGCTGGTCATCTCCCGTTGTTCCATGGTCCCAATGCGCGGGCAACGCCCCCGCGCTGGAAACCCTCGATTATAGGCCGAGGATCAGAAACAGGCCAGCACCTCGGGGAATCCCGCCTCCGGAGCCGAGGCCCGGGCCGGGTGCGACGCCTGTCGCAGCGGGCAGGAGGCCGTCCCCCGGACCCCCCCGACTTCCCACGCAGGAACGCGCGCTTGGGCCGGTCGACCTTTGCGAACCCTGCACGGCGGGCCTAGAATCCGTGGTTTCCCCTGTGAAGAAAGAGGGGCACCTTGGACCAGCTTCTCTCCAAACAGAACCTGGAATGGCGGGAGCGCGCCCGTGCCGTGGCGCGCGAGGCCGTATTGCCGCGCGCGTGGAAGTACGACCGGCTCCAGGAGTACCCCTGGGAGATCAAGGAGGCGATGGCCTCGGCCGGACTCATGAAAGTCTGGATCCCCGAGGAATACGGGGGGGCCGGGGGGGGTGTCCTCGACCTCTGCGTCGTGGTGGAGGAGCTTTCGCGCTGCTGCGGCGGCACGGGCGTCCTCTTCGCGGTCAACGCGCTCGGCTCCTTCCCGATCCTCCTCGCCGGCACCGAGGAGCAGAAGCGCAAGTACCTGCCCGGCATCGCCCGCGGCGAGACGCTGATCGCGTTCGGCCTCTCCGAGAAGGGCGCGGGCTCCGACGCCGGCGGGCTATCCTGTCGCGCGCAGCCGGACGGCGACCACTACATCCTCAACGGATCGAAGAAGTGGAACACGAACGGCCCCGCGGCCCATCTCAACACTGTCTTCGCGGTCACGGACCCGACAAGCAAGAGTCGCCGGGTCTCCGCGTTCCTGCTGGAGCGCGACATGCCCGGCTACCGCGTCGGCTACGTCGAGGACAAGATGGGCATCCGCTGCGTGCCCGTCGGCGAGCTCGATCTCGAGAACTGCCGCGTGCACGCGTCGCAGCTCCTCGGCGGCAAGCCGGGGCTCGGCTTCAAGCACGCGATGATGACCCTCGACCGCGCCCGCCCCGGCGTCGCCGCGCAGGCGGTGGGCCTCGCGCAGGGCGCCCTCGACTTCGCCATGGTCTACGCGCAGCAGCGCCAGCAGTTCGGCCAGCCCATCTCGTCGTTCCAGATGGTGCAGCAGATGCTCGCCGACATGGCCACGAAGGTCGAGGCCGCCCGCGCGCTCGTCTACGCCGCCGCGAAGGCCGTCGACGCGGGGTCCGACTCGCTCACGAAGTACTCGGCGATGTGCAAGTTCTTCGCCACCGATGTCGCCATGGAGGTCACGACCGCTGCCGTGCAGATCTTCGGCGGGTACGGCTTCATGCGCGATTACCCCGTCGAGAAATACATGCGGGACGCGAAAATCACGCAGATCTACGAGGGCACGAACCAGATCCAGCGCCTCGTGGTCGCCCGCAACCTGATCAAGGAGGCCGGGCACCTCGCCCACCTCGAACGCTTCATCCCCGTCCCGGAGGATCTCCGATGACCCTCGCGCGCGTCGCCCCTGCCGCGCTGCTCCTGCTCGCGGCCGCCTGCAAGTCCCCGCCCCCCGCGGGCACGGCGCTCTCCACGACGATCTTCGAGGATGTCGTGGCGCCCCGGGGCGCGACCTACCTCCAGGCCGACGGCAAGTCCTTCGCCTACCGGCGCCCGACCTTCCGCTGCGGGCGCTTCGCATTCGACTGGCAGGGCGCGGAGGCGGACGCCGTCCGCTTCTACAAGGAGCGGATGGTCGCCCCGCCGTACAGCTGGACCTTCGCCGGCGACGAAGGCGCCCAGTCGGGGTCGATGCGCCTGTTCTTCGTGAAGGGCGACGACCGCTGCATCGTGGACATCGACCGCATCCCGAGGCCTGGCGCCGGCATGCAGGACAACCTCTCCATCGTCGTCAGAGTCAACTATCGCAAGTAGGCCATCGCAAATGAGCAACCCGTTGCATCAGAAGGACCCGAAGGCGCACGAGCGCCCCCCCATCCCCCTTCCCGACCCGGACGAGGTGCGGCACACCTTCGACGCGGCGATGGCGAAGGTCCGCGAGCGCCGCGGCTTCTACACCGCGATGGCGGCGATCGCGCTCCTCGTGACGCTCGGGATGATCTTCTTCCTGAACCTCCGCCCCTCGTCCGAGCCTTCGGACTTCGCGGCGCTCTGGCAGCGCGCCGACGCCGTGAAGAGGAAGCTCGTCGCCGACGAGTCCGCGAAGACGGAGCTCATTGCCCTCGAGTCCTACCTCGGCCAGCTGCGGGGGACGAAGTCCGAGGGCGAGGCGCTCTGGCTCCTCGCGATCTGCAACTACCGCGAGGCATGGACGGCCGACAAGGCGTCCGCCGACGAGCGGCGCCCCCACCTCCAGAAGGCGGTCGGGTTCCTCGAGGAGCTCGAGCAGCCGAAGTTCGACGAGCTGCTGATCACGAAGCAGAACTGGTTCACGTCCGGGTCGGCCGCCCCGACGGCCGCGCTCCTGAGGCAGGTGCGCGAGGATCTCTCCTGGGTCGACTCCAACGCGTACACGGAGCCCCTTCCCAACCCGTCCGTCGTCGCGGTGCTGCGCACGAGCGAGGGCGACGTGCACATCCAGTTCTTCTCCGAGCTGTGCCCCGAGCACATGAAGAACTTCGTAACCCTCGCGCGGAAAGGTGTTTACAACGGGACGCTGTTCCACTTCGCGCGGAAGGCCGACGCCGACAAGCCGCTCGGGGTGATGGGCGGCGACCCCTTCACGTTCTTCTACAACGACCCGCAGAACAAGAAGCACATCCAGCGCTGGGGCAGCGGCGGTGTCGGCTACGAGATCGCCCCGGAGGGCGGCCGCTACCGGATCGCCCACCGGAGGGGGATCGTCACCTCCCAGATGCCCGCGGACGCGGACTGGGATAACGGCGTCCAGTTCATGATCATGACGGACACGGACGTCGACCTGGACAAGCGGCACACGCCGTTCGCCCGCGTCGTCGAGGGCCAGGGGATCGTCGACAGGCTCGCCTCGCGGATGACGGCCGGACAGCACCCCACCTTCAAGGATGACGCGGACTTCTCCACGATCGCCACGCGCGACCTGATCGTGGATCCCGCAACCCTGCACAAGGTCATCATTTACGAGAACGGCAAGGCCATGGAGCACGACTTCCCGCTGGCCGAGGGCGAGAGGTCGATCGCCACGCTGTCGGGCGCGCCGGTCCAGCCGCTCGAGGGTGACGCCGCGTTCTGCGGCCGCCTCATGAGGAAGCCCGACGCGGCGGGCGAGATCAGGCTGGGCCTCGACGTGCCGTTCCCCGCTGACATCGTCGACGCGGACAAGGCCGACCCGAAGGGCGAGCGCATCCAGCGGCAGGAGTCCGGCGCAGCGCAGGACAAGCCGGCGGGGAAGTAGGCGCCGGCCCCGCCGGGTGGCCGCTCGCGGCCACCCGCGAATACCTCGGGGGCGCCCCGCGCAGGGGCCGGAGGCTCAGGCGTGGGCCGTTCCGGCCCTCCTGCACCCTAGGCCCCGCTGCCTCCCTTGGCCCCCGGAGCCCCCCCACCTCGCCGCGCTACAGGTCCGTCCGCGAGAAGCCGCGCTCGCCCCGGAGGGCGTCGACGAGGCGCTCGAACTCCTCCGGAGAGTAGTAGTCGATCACGATCCGGCCCTTGCCGCGGCGATCCTCGATGCGCACCTTCGTGCCGAGGATCCCCCGGAGCTCGCTCTCGAGCGCCATCACCTGGGGCGCCTTCCTGGGCACGACGCGGCGCTTGGGCGCCGTCGCTCCGTCGCGGATCAGGCGCTCGACGGCGCGGACCGACAGCTCCTCGCGGATCACGCGCTCCGCGAGGCGGATCCGGTCGATCCCGTCCGAGAGGCCGAGGATTGCCCGCGCGTGCCCCATCGAGAGCCCGCCGCCCCGCACGAGCTCCTGCACCTCCGGCGGCAGATCGAGGAGGCGGATCATGTTGCTGACGGACGACGGGTCGAGGCCGAGCCGGCGCGCCACCTCGTCCTGCGTGACGTTCAGGTGGGACACGAGCCGGCGGTAGGCCGACGCGCGGTCGATCGCGTTGAGGTCCGCGCGCTGGATGTTCTCGACGAGGCTCAGGACGAGGGTGTCCTCATCACTGTACCGGCGCACGATCGCGGGCACAGCCCCGAGACCCGCCATCTTCGCGGCCCTCGCGCGCCGTTCGCCGGCGACGATCTCGTAGCCGATGGCGCCCGGCCGCACGATGATGGGCTGGAGGACGCCGTTGGCCCGGATGGAGGCGGCGAGCTCCTCGAGCGCGGCCTCGTCGAAGTCGTGGCGGGGCTGGTGCGGGCTCCGGTGGATCTGGTCGAGCGCGAGGTTCAGGATCTCCTCGCCTTCCTGGGCCCTTGCCTCGCCTAGGAGCGAGTCCAGGCCGCGTCCGAGCTTCCGTTCCGCCGCCATGCATCCCTCACTATAGGTAGTGGTGTTGCGTGGATCATCCTACTACGAGCGGCCGACTTTCCACGTGGAAAGTCCGGCCCCGTGGTATCAAGGGAAGGAGCCCGAATGGCGCTTGAGCGTCGCCGCATCCTCTATTCCGGGAATGTCCAGGGAGTCGGGTTCCGGTGGCGCACTGAGTCCGCCCTAAGAGGACTACCGATCGCTGGATATGTCAAGAACCTCCCCGACGGACGGGTTGAGCTCGTCATCGAGGGGCCGCCCACCGCCAATGACGAGGCCGCCCGTCGTGTCCGTGAGGCGCTCGCCCGGTACATCACGGCCGAAGCCCAGGATGTCGGCACCGGCACAGGGGAGTTCGTGGGGTTCGGGATCCACCGATGATTCTCGCGATCGCTGCCAACGCATGGCGTGAGTGCCTCAGGCGCCCATTCGCCTATATCGCTGTCGCCACGATAGTTGCGCTCGGGCTCGTCTCGACGCTCCTGCGCCCGTTTGCCTTCGGCGACGCGACGCCCGAGGCGGTCAACCTCGCCATCTCGAGCATGCTCCTCGCGGTGCTCGTCACCGCCGCCTTCCTCGGGACCTCCCTCATCCGCTCCGATCTGGAGCGCGGCACCTACCTCCTGATCCTGAGCCAGCCGGTCGATCTCGTCACCTACCTCCTCGGCCGGTTCCTGGGCCTCATCGCGGCCACCCTCCTGGTCTGCGGACTCACCGCGGCCGGGGTCGCCTCGGTCCTCGCCGTCGCGGGCGGCGCAGCGCAGGGGCCGCTTCTGCCCGCGGCGCTGCTCCGGGGCTTCCTGCGCGTCCTCCTCGTGGCGCCCGTCCTCTCGGCGGCAGCGCTCGCCCTCTCCGCGATCACGAGCCGCCTCTTCGCGCCGGTGCTTCTCCTCGCCCTCTTCGTGGCCGGCGACGCCGCGGGCGACGGCCTCCTCGGCCGCATCCTGCCCTCCTTCGGGCTCTTCGGACTCGAAGCGAGCCGCTCCCCCTCGCCAGGCTGGCTGGCCCTATACTCCGTGCTCTATTCCGTCGTATTCTTGGTAATCACCTATCTTCGACTGACGTTGAGGGCCCCCATCAGGACCGAGAGCTGAGCGGCGTGCGCTACGGAATCTTTGGCGACATCCACGGCAACCTGCACGCGCTCGACGCCGTCCTGAAGGCCTACGAGCACGAGGGGATCGACGTCTACCTGTGCACCGGCGACCTCGTCGGGTACGGCGCGCACCCCCACGAGTGCATCGAGCGGACGCGCGCGATCACGAGCCACATCGTCGCGGGCAACCACGACTTCGCCGTCTGCGAGAAGCTCACGCTCGAGTTCTTCAACTCCTACGCCAAGTCCGCCGTCCTCTGGACGCGCGAGGCGCTGACGAAGGAGGATCTCGCGTTCCTCCAGGCCCTGCCGATCATGGCGAACGTGGACCCGGACGTAACTCTAGCGCACGCGACCATTTACGACGCGCACGCGTTCGACTACATCCAGACGCAATACGACGCGCACCTGAGCCTCCAGGAGATGCAGACGCGGTGCGGGTTCGTGGGCCACTCGCACATCCCGATCTCCTTCTACCTGCGGGAGGGCGTGGTGGGGTGGACGATGGAGAGCACGATCGACGTCGACGCGTGCGAGAAGGTCCTCATCAACGTCGGCTCCGTCGGCCAACCCCGCGACGAGAACCCGAAGGCCGCCTACGCGGTCTTCGACACGAAGGAGAGAAAGGTCTGGATCAAGCGCGTCGCCTACGACGTGGACGGCGCGATCCGGGCGATCGAGCAGAACCGGCTGCCGCGGATCCTCGGCGAGCGGCTGCGTCTCGGCAAGTAGGAGTGGGGGGGCTCCGGGGGCGCGCGTCGGTGCGGCCTCACAGGAACGCCGCCGCGACCTCGTCCGCCACGCGCCAGCCGCGGCGCGCGAGACGGAGCGGCCCGTCCGGCGCGACGAGCCCGAGCCCGCGCATCCGCGCGATGGTCCCCCGGAGCCCCCCCAGATCGACCCCGTAGCGGCGCTCGACCGCACCGACATCGACACCCTCCGCGGTGCGCAGCGCGAGCACGATGGCCTCCCGCGCCGCGGACTCGCCCGTGAGCCGCTCCTCGCTCGAGATCGCGTCGCCTCTCGCGCGCACCGCGTCGGCGTACCTCGCGAGGTTCCGCTCGTTCCCGGTGCGGCGGCCGCCGACGTAGCTGAACGCCCCCGCGCCATACCCCGCGTACTCCTGGTTGCGCCAGTAGACGAGGTTGTGCCTGCACTCCTCGCCCGGCCGCGCGAAGTTCGAGATCTCGTAGCGGAAGATCCCCGCGCGGCTCAGCCGGCGCTCCGTGTAGCGGAACATCGCGAGCTCGCGATCCTCGGCGATCGGCTTCAGCCTGCCCGCGGATCGCCGCGCGTGGAACTCCGTGCCGGGCTCGAAGATGAGCGCGTAGCACGAGAGGTGGTCGGGCCGCCATGAGATCGCGGTCTCGAGCGTTGCCGCCCACTCCGCGAGCGTCATCCCCGGGACGCCGTAGATGAAGTCGAGGTTCACGCGCGGGATGCCGCCCTCGCGAACGATGGCGTAGGCGTCCGCGACATCGGCCACGTCGTGCACGCGGCCGAGCGCCTTCAGGTGGTGCGCGAAGAGCGACTGCGCGCCGAGGCTCACGCGGTTGACGCCATGCTCCTTCAGGATCGCGACCTTCTCCCGCGTGAGCGAGCCCGGGTTCGCCTCGACCGTGAACTCGCGAAGGGGATCGGGGCGGAGGCGCGCGACGATGTCCTTCATGTAGCGCGCGAGCTGTCCGGGCGAAACGACCGTCGGCGTGCCGCCCCCGATGAAGACGGTGGGGGGGTCCGGGGGCACGCCGCGCGCGTCCATCTCGCGGCGGAGCGCGTCGAGGTACCCGTCGACGTCGCGGCCAAGGACGGCGAACGAGTTGAAGTCGCAGTACGGGCACTTCGTCTCGCAGAACGGGATGTGGACGTAGAGCGAGGGCGCGGTCACCGGACGAGATCCTCCACGATCTCCTTCGCGCGCGTCATCGCGACGTAGCGCCGCGTCGGATCGAAGCTGAACCCCGGCCACTCGGGCGGCGGCTCGCCGACGATCGCGCGCGCCGCCTCGG
>JAKLKT010000119.1 GCA_023150495.1 Planctomycetota bacterium | reverse complement strand
GCAGGGCCGCACCGAGCTCTCATGGGAGCCGGAGGACTACGAGCGCGTCCTCGTCGCCGTCCGGCTCGAGGTGCGGGGCGTGGGGACCCATGTCCGCGAGGAAGGGCTCGGGGTCCCCGTGATCGCGGTCCGGAAGCCGCCGGGGATGGCGGACCGGACGGCATCCGACCGGTTCGTCCCGCCCGTGCTCCTCGCGCATGCGGCGACGATCGTCGCGCGCTTCGGGGAGCTCCCGCCGTACGCGGGCGTGCAGCAGGGTTCGGTGGAGATCCTCGACCCGACGCGCACGTCCTCCGTCCGGATCGGGGAGGCCGACGTCCCGCTCGCCGCGGACTTCACCACGCCGCTCGCGTACATGATCGAGAAGGCGCCCGGGTACAGCGGCTTTCAGGCGATGGTCCGCGGCAGCGAGTACGAGGAGCACGCCGGGCTCGTCATGCTGCAGCCCTACGACCCGGACCGGATCCCGGTCGTCTTCGTCCACGGGCTGATGTCCCTGCCGATGACGTGGGCGCCGCTCTGCAACGAGATGGTCGCGGACCCCGTGCTGCGCGCGCGCTGCCAGTTCTGGTTCTTCCGCTACCCGACCGGCTATCCGGTGCTCTACTCGGCCGCGCTGCTGCGCGAGGCGCTGACGACCGTCGTCCGCACGTACGATCCCGAGGGCCGGAACGAGAACCTCCGGCGCATGGTCCTCTGCGGCCACAGCATGGGCGGCCTGCTCTCGAGGGTCCAGGTCCAGACGAGCGGCGGGCGCCTGTGGAACGTCCTCTGCGAGACGCCGATCGACGGCCTGCCCCTGTCGCCGCCCGAGAAGGAGCTCCTCCGGCGCTCGTTCGAGTTCGAGCGCCTTCCCTTCGTGAGCCGCGTCGTGTTCATGGCCGTCCCCCACCGCGGCTCCGACTACGCGAGGGGGTTCCTCGGCTGGCTGGGCGCCTCGATGATCGAGGAGCCCGAGAGGATCGAGGTCCTGCCGGAAGCGGTCCGGCCGCTGCTGCGGGAGGAGTACCGGGACCGGAGCCTCGGGGAGATCCGGCACGCGCTGACCGGGATCGGCAACCTCTCGCCGGGGAACCCGGTCCAGCACGAGATCGCGATGTGGCCCTATCCCCCCGACGTGACGCTCCACTCCATCATCGGGAACGAGGACGCGGCGGAGCCCGGCGGCACGGACGGCATCGTGGCCTACTGGAGCTCGCACGTGGACGGCGTGGCATCGGAGAAGGTGGTGCGCTCCGGCCACGGAGTGCACTGGAACATGGAGGCGATCGGGGAGTTGCGCCGCATCCTCGTGCTCCATGTCGCGGAGGGCTCCCGGGAACCCGCCGGCGCTACCCCGCGCTGAGGAAGGCGATCTTCGCGTCGATCGTCCGGACGCTCGGGTGATCCTCGGTGTACGTGCCGAGAAGAGCCTCGCGCTCGGCCTCGAGCCGGCGGCGCATCGCGTCGCGGCGCATGCGGGCGTCGAGCTCCTTCACCTTCCCGAGCGCGGCGATCTGCCGGTCGAGGTCGAGGACCGCCGGGTGCGTCGGTTCGTGGGTCAGGAGCATCGCGGCGCGCCGCACCTCGAGGTCGAGGATCTCGTCGTCGAGGAACGAGGCCACCTTCGCCTGCGCCTCGAGCCACGCGACCCGCGCCTCGAGCTCGCGCACGCGCGCCGGCTCGGCCTCCCCGGGCGGGGGCGCGGAGCGGCAGCCGAGGAGCAGGACGGGAACGCAAAGGAGCCGGGTCGTCCTCTTCATGGCGCCATGCTACGGAACCGGCCCGCTCCGCGGGAAGGCCCCCCGCCGCCTCACGCCCGGCGCAGCCGAAGGGAGTTGAGCACGACGGACACCGACGAGAAGGCCATCGCCGCGGCGCCGTAGGCGGGCGTGACCGTCCATCCGAAGAGGCCCATCGCGGCGGGGATCGCGGCGACGTTGTAGAGGAACGCCCAGAAGAGGTTCTGGCGGATCGTACCGAGCGTCCGGCGGCCGAGCCGGATCGCGTCGGGCACGCCCGCGAGGTCGGGCCTCACGAGCGTCGCGTGCGCGGCCTCGATCGCGGCACCCGTCCCCGTGCCGAGCGCGATGCCCACGTGCGCCGCGGCGAGCGCGGGCGCGTCGTTGATCCCGTCGCCGACCATCGCGACCTTGCCGGGCAGCGCCCGCAGCGCCGCGAGCTTCTCCTCGGGAAGAAGCCCCGCGCGCACGTCGGCGACACCCGCCTCCGCGGCGATCGCGCGCGCGACCGCCTCGCTGTCGCCCGTGAGCATCACCGTGCGCACATCGAGCGCGCGGAGCGCCGCGACCGCCGCGGGCGCGGTCTCGCGCATCGGGTCCGCGATCCCGATCCAGCCGAGGAGGTTCCCGTCCCGCGCGACGGCGACGACGGTGCCCGCCGGCTCCTCCCCCGCGGAGACCCCCTCCTCCCTGAGGAACCGGAAGCTGCCCGCGAGGACCACCGAGCCCTTCACCTTGACGCGCACGCCCCGTCCCGGCACCGCGCGGAAGAGGTCGGGCGCGAGCGGCTCGACGCCCGTCCCCCGCGCGTAGGCGACGACCGCCTGCGCGAGCGGGTGCTCGGAGAGGTAGAGCGCCGTCGCCGCGGCCTGCAGCAGGTCGTCGGAGAGCGCGCGCACGTCGCGGACCGCGGGCCTCCCGGCGGTCAGCGTGCCCGTCTTGTCGAACGCGACCGTGTCCACGTGCGCGATCCGCTCGAGCGCCGCGGCGTCGCGGAAGATCACGCCCTTCTCCGCGCCGCGCCCGACGCCGACGACGATCGCGGTCGGCGTCGCGAGCCCCATCGCGCACGGGCACGCGATCACGAGCACCGTCACGGCGTGCATCAAGCCGAGGGACCACGAACCGGAGAGCCCCCACGCGACGAGCGTCCCGAGCGCGAGCAGGATCACGACGGGCACGAAGACGCCCGCCACGCGGTCGACGAGCCGCTGCACCGGCGGCCGCGACGCCTGCGCCTCGCGCACCGCGGCGACGATCCGCGCGAAGGCGGTCGAGGCCCCCACCTCGGTCGCGCGCATCCGGAACGCGCCCGTGCGGTTGACCGTCGCGCCCTTCACCCTCTCCCCCGGCCCCCTCTCGATCGGCATGCTCTCGCCGGTGAGCATCGACTCGTCGAGCGACGCGTGGCCGGAGAGCACCTCGCCGTCCACCGGGATCCTCTCCCCCGGCCGCACGACGCACACGTCGCCCACGCGCACCTCCGCGACCGGCACCTCGGTCTCCGCGCCGCCGCGCTCGACGCGCGCGCGCTCGGGGGCCAGATCGAGGAGCTTCCGGATCGCCGCCCCTGCGCGCCGCTTCGCCCGCGCCTCGAGCCAGCGGCCGAGGAGCACGAGCGCGGTGATCATCGCCGCCGCGTGGAGCCACTCGTGGTTCCACGACAGGAGCGCGGTCCACGTGCCGAGCGCGACGAGCGTGTTCATGTCGGCGGCGGGCTCGCGCAACAGCTTCAGCGCGGCCCACGTGAACCGCCGCCCGCACCAGACGACCGAGGCGATCGCGACCCACGGCAGCCAGAACGACGCCGCGGCGAGGCCGAGCGCGAGCGCGGTGTCGAGGCCCCACGTCTCCTCCACCGCCTGCCGCGCGAGATGGAAGCCCGCGACCTCGCGCACGGATTCCTCCCGGAAGCGGGCCGGATCGACATCGAGGAGCGCCTCCTCGGTCGCGAGGTCGACGCGGGCGCCCTTGATGCCCTCCACCCTGGAGAGCGCCGCCTCGAGCCGCGCCACGCAGGAGGCGCAGTGCATGCCGCGGACGGAGAAGACCTCGCGTGCCATGGGGTGAGGGGGCCCGGGGGGGAGGGGGCATTATCACCGATCAAGCCAGACGCCCGCCCGGCCGACGAGGAAGCGTGCGACTCCCCCTCCTCGCGGCCCTCCTTCTCGTCGCCGCGCCCGCGAAGGGCGAGGGCGAGCCGGTGCGGCGGCACGTGATCGCGATCATGGGAGGCGTCCGGCCGCGGCTCGACACCACGGACATCGTGCACGCCGTGCTCGAGATGCCGCTGAACCACCTCGGGCTCGTGGTCCACCGGCACTACGTCGCGGAGGGGCCGCCCCCCGAGGCGTGGCTCGACGAGGCGTGCGCGGTCGTCACCTACTTCACGTCGATCGCGGACCCGGCGGACTGGCTCTGGCCCTGGCTCGAGCGCGAGGTGCCGAAGCGGAAGCTGCGCGTCGTCCACTTCGGGAACTTCGGGCCGCTCGGCGCGGACCCGGAACGCCTCGCGCGCTGGCTCCGGGCATTCGGGCTCGCGCACGACGAGCGCGCGGTCGAGGGGGCCGCGCGTGTGGAGGCGAAGGTGCCCCCCGAGGCGGCGCTCGAGGCCGACCCTCGCACGCGCGCCGTGCACCGCGGACCGCGGAACGACTCGCCCGCGAACCGCGTGTGGGTCGAGACGCGCGACCGGCTCGCGCCGGAGGACGTGCGCGCCCCGGTCGTGACGGGCTCGTGGGGCGGGCTCGCGCT
This sequence comes from Planctomycetota bacterium, assembly GCA_023150495.1. GTDB lineage: Bacteria > Planctomycetota > PLA2 > PLA2 > PLA2 > PLA2. The sequence goes on along the minus strand of JAKLKT010000119.1, from coordinate 3,362 downwards.
CGACCCGTGGACGCTCACCGAGGGCAGCGACAACGAGGAGCGCCGCTGGCACCTCGATCCCTTCCTCTTCCTCGCGGAGGCGCTGGGGGTCCGGGGGGTGCCGGCGCCGCACCCGTCGGTGCTGAACGGCCGGCGGATGTGGTTCCTGCAGGTGGACGGGGACGGGTTCGAGAGCCTCTCGTCGGTGAAACCGAACGCGCTGAGCGCCCAGGTGATGCTCGACGAGGTGTTCCGGAAGCACGCGCTCCCGTTCACCGTGAGCGTCATCGTGCGCGGCCTCACGGACGACTACGCGATCGCCGAGCCCAACGCGAAGATGCTGCTCGCCCGCGAGATCCTGAACCTGCCGAACGTCGAGCCCGCGAGCCACGGCGTCCTCCACACGCTGAAGTGGGAGGAGGAGGCGGGGCCCGGGGAGATCAAGAGCGGCGTCGGCGGCATGATGTGGTATCCGTCGCTCGCGAACTACACGTACGGCCGCGTCAACGAGGTCAGGGAGTCGATCCGCTTCATCAACGAGCGGCTGCTCGTCCCCCCGCGGCGGTGCGCGCTGATGCTCTGGACGGGCAACACGCTGCCGCCGGAGGAGGCGATCCTCGTCGCGGGCGAGATGGGCTCGCGGAACCTCAACGGCGGCGTGTTCCGCTGGGACCCGTGGTACGACTCCGTCGGGTTCGTGTCGCCCTGGTCGCGGCGCGTCGGGAAGGCGCTCCAGGTCTACGCAGGCGCGGCGAACGAGAACGACTTCGAGGGGTTCTTCGACACGATGCCGGGGGCGTTCGGCCACGTCGCCGAGACGATCGCGCGCGCCGGCGCGCCGCGCGTGCTCAAGCCGGCCGACATCTACGTCCACTTCTACAGCGCGGAGAACCCCGTGCGGCTCGCGGCGCTGCAGAAGCTGATCCGGCGCTTCGCGTTCGAGGAGGAGTCGGCGCCGGTCTTCGCGTCGGCGTACGTCGAGGCGGTCGAGGCCGCGGTCGAACGGGCACGCGTGCGCCGGGCGCCGGACGGCTGGGTCTTCCGGGACTTCGGCGCCTGCCGCACGGCCCGCATCGACGGCGAGCCGCGCGACGTGGACTTCGCGAGGAGCCGCGGCCTGCTCGGCGCCCGACGCGTCGGCGACTCGCTCTACCTCCACCTCGCGGGCTCCGACGCGCAGGTCGTGCTCGCGTCGGGGCCGCAGGCGCACCCGCACGTGGAGCAGGCGAACTGCGTGCTCGAGAACGCGCGCCTCGCCCCCGCGGGCGTCACGGCGGTGGCGAAGGGCCACTGCGCCCGCCTCGTGGTGCTCGCCGGGTTCCCTCCGAACGCCCCTCTTCTCGTGACGATCGGCAGCGACACGACCGAGCGGCGGTCGGACGCGGCCGGCCGGATCGAGCTCCGCATCGACACCCCCGGCGAGACACGGTACTCGGTACAGCGCGTCGCCGATGCAAGTCGTTGACGCACAACGGCTTATGGCTTTCAAATGCGGACGCCGGGTCCGCATGTTTGAGCCGGGCCACTACCGGAACGACGCGACGGTCTCCTCGAACAGCGGGTCCGCGGGGGCGCGCTCGCCGTAGACCCACGCCGACACCTCGAAGAACCCTGGCCCCCGCTTCTTCTCCTCGAACAGCAGGTGCCGCGAGGCGACCGCGCGGCCGTGCTTGTCCACGCCCTCGAACTTCGAGAGGAGTCCCTTCGGCAGGTGGCGGCTGAGGCTGCCGCCGCCGGGGCCGCTCTTCTTCCCGATCTTCATCATGTCGAAGTCGCGGATCGCGCCGATCCGGAGCTCGCCGAGCCTCTGGAGGGTCTTCGGCTCCGGCGTGTCGTGGTCCCAGGGCGTGCCCGGCTCGTACCAGTTCGCGTAGAGCTTCCCGACCAGGCGGCCGTCCGGCGCGATCTGCCCGACCATCGCGCCGTCGGCCCAGGTGTCCCGCGGCGCGTCCCAGAGGCGGGAGACCGGGAGGTCGAACTCCACTCGCGCCGCCTTCTCCCGCGTCGTCTTGAAGCCCGCCTTGAGGCTGAGCCCTTCGCGGCGGCTCAGGGAGACCGCGAGGTTGAAGACCGTCGCCCGGTCGAGATCGTCCTCCCGCCCGCCCAGCTTCGGGCCGATCTCGTCGAAGGGGGCGAGCGCCTCGGCGGCTTCCTTCTTCCGGCGGTTCCGGACGTGGTGCTCCGCGAGAGAGACCAGGTACGCGAGGTAGGCCGGCGACTCCGCCGACTCCCCGCGGGAATCCCCGAGGACGATCTGGCGCGCCTCCTCGAGCACCTGCTCCGCGGGCGGCGCGCCCTTCAGCTCCGCCCCCTCGGCGAGGATCTGGACGGCGCGGACGAGCGCCTGGTCGCGGCTCGCCGACCCCTCGTGCCACGCGGCGAGCTCCCCCGCGGCGGCGCGCCACGAAGCGAACCAGTCCGCCTCGCGCCGCGCGCGCGCCGTTCGCCCCTCGAGCAGGAGGATCTCCGCGGCGAGGATCCGCCGTTCGGCGTCCCCTCGCTCGAGCGCGGCCTTCCTGACCTCGCGGCCGAGTTCGAGCACGCGCCCGCACGCGTAGTCGTCCTTGCCCGCGTACCGCTCGTTGTGCGCGATCATCGCGTGGACGGCCTGCCGGCTCAGATCGTCCATGATCGGGAGGAGCCTCATGACCTCGGGCGAGACCTCCTCGAGCGCATCGTCGGTGCGGCCCGCGTTCAGGTAGTCGATGATGCGCTCGACGCGCGAGTCCGCGGATGCCACGGGCGCGAGCAGGGCGAGAAGGACGACCCGCCGCATGACGGGCAGGATTGTAGGCAAAGCTACGGCAGCCGGTCGAGGGGCATCCTGGACACGAACGGCACGAACCCCATCGCGCGGCTCGCCTCTCCCGCGGAGCGCACGTGCTCCGGTCGCAGCGCGTAGTCGAGCGTGAACACCGGGCAGTCGAGCGAGAGCAGCGCCTCCCGCAGCCCGGGCGAAGGCGATTGCAACAGATCCCCCGCGGCCTCGTCGTCCCAGCCCGCCTCCGGCCGCCCGGCGAAGAAGAAGCTCTCCTGCACGACGCCGTCGATCGCGCGGCGCACCTCGGCCGACCGCGCGGCGAGCGGCGCCCCGTTGTTGAGCACGACGAACGCGCCCGGCCGCTTCCGCCGGGCGTACGCCGCGAGATCGCTCACGAGCCGCTCCATCTCGGCCTCGGGATCGACGCCCTTCGCCGCCGCCGCGACCGAGGGGTCGCGGTACGCGAGCACCCAGTCGAGGAAGATCCCGTGGAACCCCTTCGCGAGCGCCTCGTCCACCGCCCCCCCCACGCCCCCCCACAAGAGCGCCTGCCAGCGCGGATCCCAGAAGGCGACCATGTAGTTCCCCTGCCAGCCGTCCGGATCCGCCGCGAGCATGTAGT
>JAKLKT010000118.1 GCA_023150495.1 Planctomycetota bacterium | reverse complement strand
GAGCCGGGCGCCGCGGTCGCACGCGGCGAGCCAGTCGGGGAGCGCCGTGCCGGCGAGCTCGTAGGGCCTGTCCAGGATGTCGCGCCCGTGGGCGAGGTAGTTCACCGTGAGAGACTATATCCCGGGGGGGTCCGGGGGCCGCGCTACGCTTACGGCATGCTGCTCAGGAGCTTCTTCCGCGGCCTTCTCTTCGTGGTGCCCGTCGCGGCGACGTGCTACGTCCTCTGGTGGCTCTTCGTGAAGATCGACAACCTCTTCGACACGCGGGCCTGGTTCGGGTTCCATGTGCCGGGGCTCGGGGTCGCCACCACGGTCGTCGGGGTCACCCTCGTCGGCCTCCTCGCGTCGAACATCCTCACGCGCTGGGCCGTGAACCTGATGGACCGGGTCTTCCAGCGCCTGCCGCTCGCGAAGGTCTTCTACTCGTCGATCCGCGACCTGATGGAGGCGTTCGTGGGGGAGCGCCGCAACCTCCACTCGCCGGTGATCGTCTCCCTGGGCGCGGTCGGCGGCGAGGCGCTCGGGTTCATCACGCGCGACGACCTCGCGTGGCTCGATCGCAAGGACTCCGTGGCGGTCTACTTCCCGCAGTCCTACAACTTCGCGGGGAGCGTCGTGATCTTCCCGCGCGACCGCGTCACGCCCATCCGCGCCGAGTCGCGCGCCGTGATGCAGTTCATCGTCTCCGGCGGCGTCTCCGGAAGCTGATCTTTTCCGGAATCGGGCGTCCCAAGTCGTTCGTACGCAAGGGGTTGCGGAGGGGGGGTGCGGCACGCGTGCCGCAGGCGGGCCTATTCCATGAGGCCGCGGACGCGGGCGTAGCGGGCGCTCTTCGGATCCGCTTCCTTGTCCTTCGCGCAGTCGCCGCCGCAGGGGGGGAGCGGCGCCCAGTCGGTCTCGAGCTTCACGCGCCAGTTGCACCTGAGGCAGCGCCACGTCCCGCGGCCGGGGTGGCTGCCGACTTCGATCGGGGGCTGCGCGACGTACATGGGGCGGATTCTACCGGGGGGGTCCAAGCGCGGCGGCACCTACCGCCCGAACCCGTACTGCTCCCAGCGCTCCTTCACGAGCCGCTTCGTCTCCTCGGCCGTCGCGAGCGGCGGCGGGTAGTCGCGCACGGGCTGCCCGTTCCTCTCGTCGCCCTTCATCTTCGCCGTCGCGTCGAAGCCGATCCGGCCGCCGCGCGCGTGGAGGTCGCGCGAGGGGTCCGCGTTCGCGCACCAGCGGAAGAACACGTCGTCCGGGTCCGCGAGGTTCGCGCCCTCGTCCACCGCGATCACGAAGTCCGCGCCCGTCCTCTCCCACGCGGCCTCGATCGCGCGGCCGCCGTCGCCCGCCGCCAGTTTCGGGACCGCGACGAAGGCGAGCCGGCCCCTGCCGAACTCCGGGAGGAGCTCGCCGCCGGCCCGGGCGGGCGAGGCGGGGGGGCTCCGGGGGCCCGCGGGCTCCTCGCCCGCGATCCGCCGGGTCGCGTCGATCCCGAGCTTCCCGCCGGCGCCGAGCCGCGGTGCCGCGTGGTCGAGGATGTCGAGCGGCCCCCGGACCCCCTCGAGATCCCTGCCGAAATCGCAGTTCGAGAAGACCGCGCGCCAGACCGCCTCCTCGTCGTGCACGTCCACGTCCTCGTCCACCACGACGATGAACTTCGTCCAAGCCATCTGCCCCGCGCCCCAGATCGCGTGCATCACGCGGCGCGCCTGGAGCGGGTACTCCTTCCGGATCTTCACGAACGCGCAGTTGTGGAAGCATCCGAAGAGCGGGAGGTGGTAGTCGGCGATGTCGTGGATGATCGTCTTCAGGAGCGGCAGGAAGATCCGCTCCGTCGCCTTGCCGAGGTAGTAGTCCTCCTGCGGCGGCGGGCCGACGATCGTCGTCGGGTAGATCGCGTTCCTCTGGTGCGTGACCGCCGTGACGCGCAGCAGCGGGTAGCGGTCGGGGAGCGAGTAGAAGCCCGTGTGGTCGCCGAACGGCCCCTCGAACGCCGCGCCGCCGCCGAGCGGCTCGCCGGTGCGCGGGTCGTAGCCGATCGGGCCGCAGGTCGTGTCGACCCATCCCTCGATCACGATCTCGCTGTTCGCGGGCACGCGCAGCGGCACCGTCTTCGCGCGGACCATCGGGATCCCGCGCCGGTTGAGGAAGCCCGCGAGGAGGAGCTCGCTCATCCCGGGCGGCAGCGGCGCGGTCGCCGCGTAGGGGAGGACACCCTCGCCGCCGAGGCAGATGGCGACGGGCATCGGCTTCCCCTTCCGCTTCCAGGACCGCCAGTGCGCGGCACCGTCGTGGTGCATGTGCCAGTGCATGACCATCGTCTTCCGGTCGACGAGCTGCACGCGGTACATGCCGATGTTGTGGCTCGCGGGCTTCCCGGCGCCCTCGTCGTCGGCGTGGATCGTGTGGATGCCCGCGAAGGTGACGTAGCGGCCCTCCCCCTTCGCCGTTCCCGCCTCGTCCGCGGTCATCCCGGAGCCGACCGCGGCCGGGTCGCCGTCGAGCGGCCAGCACTTGATGAGCGGGAGCCGGAGCAGGTTCACGTCGTCGCCCGTGCGGACGACCTCCTGGCAGAGGCCCTCCCGGACCCGCCGCGGCGGCGCGCGCAGGAGCGGCAGGAACTGCCGCGCCTTCCGGAGCATGTCCGTGAAGGACTTCGGCGGCTCCGGCTTCGCGATCGCGGCGAGCTTCGAGGCGATCGCCTCGAACCCGCCCTCCGCGCAGCCGAGCGCCATCTCCGTCCGCCGGTAGGAGCCGTAGGCGTTGATGAGCACGGGGAAGTCGGAGCCCTCGACGCTCTCGAAGAGGAGCGCCTGCCCGCCGCGCTCGCAGCGGTGCGGGTCGAAGCGGCGCGCGTGCTCGCTCGGGTGCGGGCAGCGCGCCTTCGCCTGCATGTCGGAGAGCGCCGCGATCTCGAGGATCGGCGAGACCGGCACGCGGATCCTCTTGAGCTCGCCCGCCTGCTCGAGCGCATGGACGAACTCCGCGAGGGTCTCGTACACGAAGCGGCAGGATACTCACGCCCTCAAGGGAATCCGAGCGCGGAGCTTCCCGGAGCCGAGGCGCCTGCAGAAGGCGTCGACCTCGGCCGGGTCGGCCCCGAGGTACCGGAGGTCGTCGAGCGCCGCGGAGACGGGCGCGTCGTACGCGAGCAGCGTGAGCCGCTTCGAGAGGAGCGCGACGTCGCGTCCGTGCGCCGCGGTCCCCCGGAGCCCCCCCCAATCGATGTCCTCGACGCGCCCGAACCGCTGGAGCAGCTTCGCCGCGGTCTTCCTGCCGATCCCGGCGACGCCGGGGACGTTGTCCACGGCGTCCCCCGCGAGCGCGAGGAGGTCGGCGATCTGGCCGGGCCGCACGCCGAACCTGTCGACGACCTCGCGCGGCCCGTAGCGCTCCTCGCGCGCGAAGTCGAGCAGCGAGACGTCGTCCGTGACGAGCTGCGCGAGGTCCTTGTCGCCGGTGACGATCACCGCGGGCGCGGCGAGCTTCCGGACGAGCGTCGCGATCAGGTCGTCGGCCTCGTAGCCGTCGGCGATGAACGTGCGGGCGCCGATCGCCTCCGCCGCCTCGCGGCACGGCCCGAGCTGGGAAAGGAGGGGGGCCGGGGGGGAGGGGCGGTTCGCCTTGTACTCCGCGAAGATCCCCTGGCGGAAGCTCTTCACGAGGTCGAAGTCGAAGCAGACGGCCATGTGCGTGACCTCCTCCTCGCGGATGAGGCGCAGGAGGAAGTCGAGGAACCCGTGGACGGCGTTCGTGGGGCGCCCCTCCGGGTCGCGGATGGTCTCGGGCAGGGTGTGGAAGGCCCGGAAGATGTAGGGGCTCGCGTCGACGAGGTGGACGGCCATCGCTTTCCATTAGAATCCGGCCCATGCGACTTCTCCCGATCCTCCTCGCGTTCGCCTCCCTCGTGTCCGCCCAGGAGAAGGTGCTGCGGATCCCGATCCGCGCCGACGGGCCGAAGACGCTCGACCCGGTGCGCGGGTCCACGCAGTACGAGGCGGAGGTGTGCGAGCAGGTGTACGAGACGCTCGTCCAGTACAACTACCTCGCCTACCCCATGCTCGAGCCGCTCCTGCTCGAGGAGATGCCGGTTCGCGACGGGCTCGTCTACCGCTTCAAGCTGAAGAAGGGGGTGCGGTTCCGGGACGACCCGTGCTTCCCGTCCGGGAAGGGGCGCGAGCTGGTCGCGAAGGACGTCTTCCACTCGTGGAAGCGGATGGCCGACGACGACAACAACCCTCGCTCGTGGTGGCTCTTCGAGAACACGATCAAGGGGTTCGACGAGTACCGGGACGCGCAGAACAAGGCGGCGAGGTTCGACTACGACGCGCCCGTTGAGGGGATGCGGATCCTCTCCGACCACGAGTTCGAGGTCGAGCTGAAGGAGCCGGTGTTCCGGTTCCTCTACGTGCTCGCGATGTTCCAGACCGCGATCGTGCCGCGCGAGGCCGCGGAGACCTACGGCGCGGCGTTCTCCGGGCACCCGGTGGGGACGGGGCCCTTCCTGCTCCGGAAGGACGAGGACTGGCAGCGGACGAAGAGCATCACGCTCCACCGGAACCCGCAGTACCGCGAGGCGTTCTTCCCGGACGCGGGCGGCGAGACGCGCCACGAGGCCGCGGGGAAGCGGATCCCGTTCGTCGACCGGATCGAGATCACCTTCTTCCAGGAGGACCAGCCCATGTGGCTCGAGTGGAAGGCGACGAACCTCGATTTCGTGACGGTCCCCGCGGAGAACTTCACCGAGGCCTACACGAAGCGGACGCGGAAGCTCAAGAAGGAGTGGGAGGAAGCGCGCGTGACGTCGAGCCCGATCCCGCTCCTCGATTTCATCTGGCACGTCGGCTTCAACATGGAGGACCCGCTCGTCGGCGGCTACACCGAGGAGAAGCGGGCGCTGCGGCGGGCGATCGCGTACGCGATCAACGTCGACCAGATCAACGACAGCTTCTACAACGGGATCAACATCGTCTACGACGGCATGATCCCGCCCGGCCTCGACGGCTACCCGCCCGAGGGGCGCTCGGAGAAGGGCGCGCGCGGCCCCGACCTCGACAAGGCCCGCGCTCTCCTCGCCAAGGCGGGGTACCCGGAGGGGAAGGGGCTCCCGCCGCTCGAGTACTGGAGCTCCGTCGGGGGCAACCAGCAGGAGCAGGTGGAGTCGGTGCAGCGCGACCTCGAGCAGATCGGCGTGCAGCTGAAGGTGCGCCTCGTCGACTTCTCGCAGCTGACCGAGGCGACCCACGAGAAGCGCGCCCAGCTCTTCGCCTTCGCGTGGGGGAGCGACTACCCGGACGGCGAGAACAACCTCGCGCTCTTCTACGGCCCGAACGAGTCGCCCGGGTCGAACAGCTTCAACTACAAGAACCCGGCTTTCGACGAGCTCTACCTGAAGATCCGCACGATGCCGCCCTCGCCCGAGAGGACGGCGATCTACGGGCGCATGCGGGACATGGTGCTCGAGGACTGCCCGTTCGTGGGTTCGATGGCGCGCACGCGCTTCTACCTGGTCCGGCCGCGCCTGAAGCACTGCCGCCCGAACGAGACCTTCTGGAACTGGTTCAAGTACTTGGACGTCGACCCCGCGGCGAAGTGACGGGATGTGGCAGTACGTCGTCCGGAAGCTCCTATGGAACGTCCCGGTCTACCTCGGCATCCTGCTCGTCGTGATGCTCGCGCTCCGGGTGAACGACCCGGTCTGGGGGCGGCTGGGCAAGAACGCGACGCAGGAGCAGTACGAGAAGGAGAAGGAATCGCTCGGGCTCAAGGACCCGTTCTGGGTCCAGTACGGGAAGCTCCTGTGGGGGTTCGACCTCGACCGCGAGAGCTGGGACAAGAAGGGCCGGACCGTCAGGCAGGAGCTCTCGCAGGCCGTCTGGCCGAGCTTCTGGATCGCGCTCCCGGCGCTCGTCCTGACGACGCTCGTCGCGCTCGCGATCGCGCTCGTCGCGGCCTACCGCCGGGGACGCGCGCTGGACCGGTGGCTCATGGCCGGCGCGGTCGTGGGCATGAGCATCAGCTACGTCGTCTACATCATCTTCGGCCAGTACTTCGGCGCGTACAGGCTCTCCGAGTGGACGGGAACGCAGGTCTTCGCGATCCAGGGCTACGACACGGCGCGTTCCTTCTGGTGGGTCCACTTCTGCGCGCTCCCCGTGCTCATCAACGTCGTGCTCGCCGTCGGGTACGACTCGCGCTTCTACCGGGCCGTGATCGTCGAGGAGGCGACGCGCGACCACGTGCGGACGGCGCGGGCGAAGGGGCTCTCGGAGCGCGGCGTGATGCTCAAGCACGTCCTGCGGAACGCGCTGATCCCGGTGATCACGCACGTGATGATCACGCTCCCCTTCCTCGTCGCCGGGGAGATCCTGATCGAGGTCTACTTCAACATCCCCGGCATGGGCCGCACGCTGATCACCGCGATCCTCGGGAAGGACTTCCCCGTCGTGCAGGGGTTCACGGCGGTCTTCGCGGCGATCTTCATCGTCACGAACATCCTGACCGACGTGCTCTACGCGCTCGTCGACCCGCGGGTGAGGCTGTCCTGATGCTCCTCTCGCGCGGCCTCCGCAAGTTCCGGAAGAGCAGGCTCGCGCTCCTCGCGGCGGCGGGGATCGCGCTCTACCTCGGGCTCGGCATCGCGATCTTCGGCGGCCTCGTGACGCGCGAGGAGGCGTTCGAGCGCGTGGGCCCGGACAGCGTCCCGGGGTTCTCCCGCCCCGCGAAGCCGGAGAAGCGCTTCGAGGACGTCGACTTCGAGATCACGCTCGTGCAGCGCGCGCTGAAGCAGGGGGACAAGGCGCGGGCGCTCGGGGAGGTTCGCCTCGGCCGCCGGCGCGTCGCGGCGGTGCCGGAGGAGGAGCTGCGGAAGCGGCTCGACGCGGCGCTCGGGATCTACGAGGAGCTCGAGGAGAGCAGGGACCTGAACCGCGACCCGGCGCTCTGGCCGAGGCTCAAAAAGCTCGAGGCGGCGGCGACGAAGGTCTGGCAGCCGCTCGAGGGGTGGGACGCCTTCTCCCAGCGGATGAAGCTCCTCCTCGGGACCGACCGGCAGGGCCGGAGCATCCTCCTGCGCGCCGTCTACGCGATCAAGATCGCGCTGCAGATCGGCATCGTCGTCGGCCTCTCCGCCGTGCTCCTCGGCACGCTCCTCGGCGCGGCCGCGGCGTTCTACGGCGGGTGGGTGGACCAGCTCGTGCAGTGGCTCTACTCGACGCTGTCGTCGGTGCCCTACCTCGTGCTGCTCTCGGTGCTCGTGTTCATGTTCCAGGGCAGCGCGATCGAGCAGTCGCTCGTGCCGCTCTACGCGGCGTTCGGCCTCACGTTCTGGATCGGGCCGTGCCGGGTCGTGCGCGGCGAGGTGCTGAAGATCAAGCAGCTCGACTACGTGCAGGCGGCGACCGCGCTCGGCCAGCGCCGCTGGAAGATCCTCGCGAAGCACGTGATCCCGAACGTGTCGCATCTGATGCTCGTGCAGTTCTCGCTCCTCTTCATCTCGGCGATCAAGTCGGAGGTGCTGCTGACGTTCCTCGGCCTCGGCGTCAAGAACGAGCCCAGCTGGGGGATCATGATCAGCCAGGCGAAGCAGGAGGTCGTGAACGGCTTCTTCTGGCAGATCGGCGCGGCGACGGTCGTGATGTTCTTCCTCGTGCTCGCCTTCAACATCTTCACGGACGCGCTGCAGGACGCGCTCGACCCGAAGCACATCGCGTAGAAGGAAGTCGGGGGCTCCGGGGGCCTCACCGGAACGTGATTCGCCGCGTGTCCCCCTCGCGCAGGACGATCCCGTACGCGCGTGCCTTGCGGCCGTTCGCGCCGACGACGAGCGTGGGAGGACGATCATCCCCTCGGCGGGCCGGTCGTAAGCGACGCCGTCGAGGACGCACGCGGGCGATTCGAGATCCCCCGCATCCACCTCGAGGACAGCGCTGCCGAGGCGCACCTCGTACGGCGGCGATCCCGAGAGCGTCGCCCACGACCACACGCAGTCCTCCCGCGTGATCCGCACGTGCAGCCCGTCGCGCAGCCACCGGCGGCGCAGGATCCCGTTGCCGTCGGTCTCAGAAGGCTCGTCGGGGGCATCGAGGCAGCCGGGCGGCTCCGCGTCGTCGAGGACCTGGACGTCCGCGTCGGCGACGGGCGTCCCGTCGTCGAGAAGGACGCGCAGCTCGACGGGTTCCGGCCACGGCGTGAGCGTGCAGTCGGGCGCGACCGTCGCCGCCTCGAACGGGAGATCGATCCGGACCACGGCCCAGCCCCTCTCCGGGTGCGCGAGCTGGAGCCACTGTTCGCCGACCGCGTACGTCGCGAGGCCGGCGGAGCCCCTCGTCACCTCGCCGGGCGCGGGGCCGTCCGCGATCTCGGCGACATCGGCGAACAGCTCCACCTTGAGCCCATCCTCGAGGCCCGGCACGCGGATGAACTTGCGCCCCGGCAGCCGGACGTCCGCCCGGCGCACGCCGTCGCGCTCGGGTCCGATCGGGAACGTGTGGGGCGTCCTGCCCAGGTCCACGCGCAGCCACGCCCGCGCGGCCGCCGGCAGACGGTCGTACTCCCCCGTCTTGACGAACCAGCTGTCGTCCTCGAGGACGATGCGCGCGACGGCCTGCTCCGGCAGCGCGGGGAGTTCGAGCGTCGGCTGCTCCAGGGACACGAGCGCCATCTCGCGGCTCGCGCGCAGGTCGGCGCGGACCACCGGGGCGACGTGCGAGGACCACGGGTCGCCCGCGCTGACCAGGTAGACGCCCAGCGGCACGCGGACGTGCGGATTGTCGGGATCCCAGTCGAACGAGAGCCGGCGGCCGTCCGCGAGGCTGTCGAAGTGGATCCTGAGGGGGTCCGGGGGCAGCACGCGGACGTGCACGGCGACCCGCCGCGCCTCGATCGGCGGCCCGCCGACCATGAGCCGGACGTCGAGCGCCGGGGCGAAGTCGTCCGTGTACTGGGTCCACGGCCCGGCCCACCAGACTTCGATGTCGCCGCGTGCGGACCCGTGGAGCGCGAAGCGGCCCAGGTAGTCCGTAGCGGCCCGCGGCGCCCGCGAGCTCGTCGCCACGACCGCCCACGGGGGCGGGGTTCCGTCCGTCGTCACCACGCGTCCGCGGATCGTCCGGCCGGGGAGCATCTGCTCCACCGGGATGCCGAAGCCTGGCCCCCGGGGCCCCCTCAGATACTCCGCCGCGCCGCGCGGATCGTCGAGGACGAAGTCGCCGTCCTCGATGCACGCGAACCGGAAGAGGCCCGTCGCGTCGGTCCTCGCGCTCGCGAGCGCCGGCGCGTGGGCGCAGCCGACCTTCCACTCCACGGCGGCGCCAGCGAGAGGGCTGCCGTCGATCGCGAGGAGCTTCCCGACATACTCCGTGCCCGGACGGAGCTCGATCTCCTCGACGACGACCTGCCCGTACGCCTCGGTCGGCGCGTAGCCGTGGGCGTGGACCGTCCAATGGGCGATCGGGGGCACCTCCGCGTGCCGGAACGTCACGAGGCCGAACTCGTCGGTCCGTCCTTCCGCCAGGAGCGGCGCCCAGCGGCCGTCCTGGCCCATCTCGTTCTCGGCGTGCTGCCGCACGGTCGCGCCCGGGATCGGCAGTCCCGTGAGGGCATCCCGCACGAGGAGGATCGATGTCATCTCCTCGTCGGTGCCCGGGACCGCGCCGTCGTACGCGCGGACCCATTCCCGCTCGCAGGCGGCGACGAGGAGGAGGACAGCGATCGCGCGCACGCATGTCTAAACGTACGGCGCCGCGGGCTTGGGTGCCAGAGCCCTCAGACGTGCTGGTCGAAGAGGACCGGGTTGCCGTCCGGGTCCGTGAGCGTGAAGCTCGCCGGGCCCTTCGTCCTCTCGTCCGCCTCGCTCGTGAGCTTCACGCCCTGCGCCTTCAGCCGCCGCTGGAGCTCGCGCACGTCGGTGAACGACCCGAGCTTTCTCGCGTCCTGGTCCCAGCCCGGGTTGAACGTGAGGATGTTCTTCTCGAACATCCCCTGGAAGAGGCCGATCACGTGGCTGCCGTTCTTGAGGATCGCCCAGTTCTCCGCGACGTCCCCGCCGAAGCTCCTGAACCCGAGCTTCTCGTAGAACGCCTTCGAAGCCTTGATGTCCTTCACGGCGAGGCTGATCGAGAATGCGCCGACGTCCATGGTTTCCTCTCTCTCCTGGAG
>JAKLKT010000117.1 GCA_023150495.1 Planctomycetota bacterium | reverse complement strand
AGAGCTTCAGCTTGTCCATCAGCGAGAGGTCGCCCTTCTTGGTCGGCTTCAGCCGCGTGAGGACCGCCCACATCGAGGCGACCTCGAGCGTGTGCGGGGCGATGTGCTTGCTGACGCGGTTCTGGTTGAAGTCCTTCTCGTAGATCCGGATCTCGTTGTCGAGCCGGAGGTTGTACGGGACGTCGATCTTCACCGTGCGGTCGCGGAAGGCCTCCATGAGCTCGTTGCTCATGAGCTTCCTGTACTCGGGCTCGTTCGTGTGCCCGATGATCACCTCGTCGATCGAGGTCTGCGCGAACTTCTTCGGCTTGATGCTGTGCTCCTGCGACGCGCCGAGGAGGTCGTAGAGGAAGGCGACATCCAGCTTGAGCACCTCGATGAACTCGATGAGGCCCCTGTTCGCGACGTTGAACTCGCCGTCGAAGTTGAAGGCGCGCGGGTCGGACTCGCTGCCGAACTCGGCGAGCTTCCGGTAGTTGACGTCGCCGGTCAGCTCCGTCGAGTCCTGGTTCTTCTCGTCCTTCGGCTGGAAGGTGCCGATGCCGATGCGGTCGCGCTCGGAGAGCACGAGCCGCCTCACGACCACGTGCTCGAGCACCTTGTCGATGTCGCCGTCGTACTTCTTCAGCAGCTCGTTCATGTAGTAGCGCGAGACGGGGCTCGGCTCGCCCGCCACGCGGACCTGGTACGCGCCCCTGCGCTGCGCGTTGAGCCGCTGGATGATCCGGCCGCGCGCCTCCTCCGGGAGCAGGCGCAGCGGCTCGTCGTGCATCGGGTCGGGGACGAGGACCTCGTGGCCGTTCTCCTCGACCTTCCACGCGAAGGTGTAGAGCGCGCCCTCGCGCGTGCGGCTGTAGTGCTCGAGGCCGCGCTTCAGGAGCCGCACGATCGTCGACTTCGAGGAGCCGACGGGGCCGTGGAGCAGCAGCACGCGGCGCTCGGTGCCGTATCCGTAGGCCGCCGACTTGAAGTGGTCGACGAGCCCCGCGAGCGTCTTCTCGAGGCCGAAGATCGCGTCCCGGCCCTGCCCGAGCGGGTCGGAGAAGAACTTGTAGCGGGTGACCTTCTCCTTGTGGACGGTCGTCTCCTCCGTCCCGAACGAGAGGATCATGTCGTAGAGCCGCTGGTGCGCGCTCCTCAGGACCTCCGGATGGCGGAGGACGATGTCCAGGTACTGCCCGAACGTCCCCGTCCAGTTCAGCTCCCGGAACTCCTCCGGGTTGCTGGCCGACCGGATCACATCGACGACTTCCGACTTGGTGACCATTACGCTCTCCATCTAACGGCCGAGGCCGGCGGGGCCAGTGACGGCCCCCCCGGCCTCCTCCGTCTCGCACGTCTCGGGGAGGCATGTTCGCCTCCCGCCCCTGTATACGAGGCCCGGGAGCAAATAGCTGCTCCCGACGGCCGAGGACGAGTACACACCACCGCCTGCTTGCATGCCCGGGGGTTCGACCCCTTCTGGAGAAAGATCGGCCAGACGCGGGAACGCGACGAGAGGGGCCCCGCCTTCGCCCGCTGCGCGGGTGGCAGGCCCGCGATCGCGGCTACCGGGCGGGGGCCTCGACGTAGCGGCCCTGGCTCCGGTCGGCGAGCGTCTTCAGCGCGGGCGTGCCGCCCCGTCCGAGCGCGATCACGTGGACGCGGCAGCGGCCCTCGGGGAGCTTCTCGAACTGCCGCTCGACCGCCGACTTGGCAGTCGTCGCCGCGGTCTCGTGCCCGTCCGTCAGGAGGAAGAGCTCGGCCTTCGCGAGGGGATCGCCCTCGAGCGCCTTGTTGAGCATCGCGAGGCCCGTCATGACGGCGCCGTTCACGTCGGTCTTCTCCCCCGCGGGGAGGTCGTTCACCCACCGCTCCGCCGCCGTCTTCGCGTCGGTCGTCGCTGCGACGAGCGACTTCGCCTCCGTGAAGAAGAACCGGCGCTGGTCGAAGCAGAGGATGTTGAACTCGACGTCGGAGGGCAGGGAGAAGAGAGCGCGCTTCAGCTCCTGGAAATGCTCGGAGCGCGACGTCTTGTGCATGCTGCTCGACATGTCCACGACGAAGATGACGCGCTTCTCCGTGACCGGGATCGTGTAGAGCGTGGGGCAGATCCCCCGCACCGGCCCCTCGTGGTGCGTCACCTTCCGGTCCTCGGCCGTCGTGCGGCGCTCCCCCTCCTTCGGGGGGGGCGCCTCCTTCGCGAACCAGGCGGCCCACTTCTCCCGGTCCGCGCCGAGAGGCTGCCCCGTGAGCCGGTAGAGGGCCTCCGCGGCGCGGGAGACGACCGCCGGGTGCTCGTCCGAGAGCGCGTCGAGGAGCGGGCCTCTCGCCCGCGCGCGGGCCCCGGCGAGGAGGAGGTCGACCATGGCCGCCCGCAGCCGCCAGGACGCGTCCTCCCGGAGTGCCCGGACGATCGCGTCGTGGAGCATCGGGTCGGCGTGGTCCTTCACGATGGCCCCGACGTGCGCCCTCACCTCCTCGCTCGGGTCGAGGGCCGCGACGACGAGCCGGTCGAGCGACCTCCCGGTGCGGAGCAGCAGCAGGAGGTCGCACGCGGCCTTCCGGACGCCCGGCACGTCCTCCCCCTTGAGCGCCTTCTCCACCTCGGCCGCCGCCCGGTTGCGCGCCTTCTCGTCCGCGCCGCCGACCGCGGCCCCGGCCTGCTCGAGGCCGACAATGCGCTCCGCCGCCCCGTCGGCGCGGAAGGCGCGCTGGACCTCCTGGACGAGGTCGGCCCTCGCGGCGGCCGCGAGGAGCAGGAGGGCGGGGACGGCGCGCACGGCTACCGGGACTCGTCGATGATCTTCTGGAAGCGCTCCTCCAGGCGGGCGCGCTCCCTGTCATTGGGAACGACGCGGAGGACCCGGATGGCAGCGGCGGCCGCCTTGGCCGTGTGGATCCGCTCCAGCGAGACGAAGGCCGTGCTCCACTCGGCCCGGTTGCTGCTCCGCTCGATGTAGGACACGAGCGCCTCGACGCCGTCGTCCCTCCCCCGCTGCCCGAGGGACCGGGCGGCGCTGGTCCGGACCCGCAGCTCCGGGTCCTGGAGTCCCCGCTCCTGCGCGACCTTGGTCATCTCCTCGGTCGGGGCCGGGATCCGGGAGATGGCGCCCATCACCGCGACGCGCCCCTCGGTGCCGAGGCCCCCGAAGTTCTCGGTGAGCAGGGCGACCGTGTCGCGCTCCTTGATCGAGTGGATGGCGTTGATCGCGCGCTGCTGGTCCTCGGGCGAGCCGGACTGGACGATGTCGAGGAGCATCCTCCCCGAGTCCACGTCGCCGTACTTGCCGAGCGCCTGGATCGCGATCGCGCGGCTCTCGGAGTCGGACTCCGTCTTCAGCAGCTCGCGCACCATCTCCGCGTGCTTGGGCTCGTTCGACGCCTGCAGGATCCGGAGCAGCGAGCGGCGCGTCTGCAGGTCGGCCCCGTCGATCCCCTTCGCGACCTTGTCCATGAGGCCCGGGATCCGGCCGCGCTCCTGGAGCACGCGCTCGATCTCGGTCCGCGACGCCGGGATGAGCGGCTTGTCGAGGCGCTGGAAGAGCTGCTCGAGCTCGTCCGGCCGCGCCACCTGCCCGATCGTCCGGATGATCAGGGGCTCGTCCTGGAGGCCCTCCCCGAGCATCGCGAGGAGCGCCGGCGTCACCTCGGGGACGTTCATCATGCCGAGCGCGGAGTAGATCCCGCGCCGGGTGTGGACGTCGTCGGGGGTGTTCCTGAGCATCTCGAGCAGCGCCTGCGCCGTCTCGGTGTCCCCGTCGAGCGACCCGATCGCCTCCGCGACCGCGTTCTTCCACGCCGGCTGGGCCGACCCGAGCATCTGGAGCAGCCGCTCGCGGACGGCGGGCGTCACGCGGTGCCCCATCTTGCGCAGGAGCTCCTGGAGCTCGCGCGACATCGCCATCCGCTCGTCGGGGCGGAGCTTCGGGTCGGTCATCCCCTCCACGAGCTCCTCGATCCGGCCCGCGTAGCGCTCCCGGGTCTCGATCATCTCGGGGCTGTCGAAGGGCTGGCGGAGGCCCGGCTCGACGACCATCGGCGGCGGCCTCCCGCCGGCGCGGCGCGCCTGCTCCGGGGTGACGTGCTGGACGCCGCGCGGGAGGTCCTTGCCCGGCTCCTGCCCCCGGACCCCCTCCGCGTCCGCGTCCCGGCCCGCGCGCGCCGCGCGGGCATCGTCCTCCCCGCCGGTGAGCAGGAGGAGCCCCCCGACGGCGATCGCGCCGAAGAGCGTCATCACGACGAGCAGCAGGTTGCGACTCATGCCGGGCGCGCGCTCCGCCCCTTGGACGACAGCAGCCGGAACTCCCTTGCGGCCGCCACGAAGGCGGCGAAGAGCTTGCGGGACGAGGCCGCCTTGCCCCCCTCGAGCACCTCGGGATGCCACTGCACGGCGAGGAAGAACGGGCAGCCCGGGTCCTCGACCGCCTCCACGATCCCGTCCACGGTCGTCGCGGTGACGAGAAGGCCCTCCGCGACGCGGCGGCAGGCCTGGTGGTGGTAGGAGTTCACGGCGGTCCTCGGCTCCCCGAGGATCTCGGCAAGCCGCGTGCCGGGGCGGATCTCGACCTCGTGCCACGGCCCCTCGCGGAGGGTCTTCTGCGCGTGCCCGACGGCCGATTCCGCCTGCGACGGGATGTCCTGGTAGAGGTCGCCCCCGAGGGCCACGTTCATGATCTGGAGCCCCCGGCAGATCCCGAGGACCGGCACGGTCCGCTCGCGGGCCGCACGGACGAGTGCGATCTCGAACGCGTCCCGCCGCTCGTCCACGAGGTCGATCCTCGGATGCGGCGCCTCGCCGTAGAAGCGGGGGTGGACGTCGTCCCCCCCCGTCAGGAGGAGGCCGTCCACCCGCGCGACGTAGTCCCTCGCGAGCGAGGCGTCGTCGCTGTTCGGCAGGAGCACCGGGAGCCCCGACGCCCCCTCCACCCCCTGGGTATAGCCGCGCGGGACGGACTCGTTGAACCGGTCCTTCACCCCGGACCGCACCCGCCGGGTCCAGGAACTGACGCCGATGAACGGACGTGTGTCCCCGTGCATGCCCATATTGTGACCCATGATCCGAGCCTCCGCCCCCACGCGCATCGACCTCGCCGGGGGCACCATCGACATCTGGCCGCTCTGCCTCTCCCTGGAGCGCCCCGCCGTCACCGTGAACCTCGCCATCGACCTCAGGGCCGAGGCGGAGGTCTCGGAGACGGGCGATGGCCTCCTCTACGTCCGATCGGATGATCGCGGCGAGGAGGTCCGCCTGCCCGCGGACCGGATCACCCACGAGCGGCTGGGGATCGCCACGCGGCTTGCCGCGTACTACGGCGCCGGCAGCGGCCTCTCCGTGCGCCTCCTCTCCCGCGCGCCGCCCCACTCCGGGCTCGGCGGGTCGAGCGCGCTGGCGGTGGCGCTCGCGGGGGCGCTCGCCGCGCTGAGGGGCCGCCCCCTCGACCTCGACGTCGTCCAGGACCTCGAGACGATGCTCCTCCGGACGCCGACCGGCTACCAGGACTACTACCCGGCGCGGAAGGGCGGCCTCAACGCGCTGACGGCGGTGCCCGGCGGCGTGGAGATCGAGGGGATCCCGCACGGCCCCGCGTTCCTCGCGCCGCACCTGCTGCTCGTGGACACGCGGATGGAGCACGCGAGCGGGCTCACGAACTGGGAGGCGGTGAAGCGCTTCTTCGACGGCGACAGGAGGACGCGCGACGCGTTCCACCGGATCGCGGAGTGCGCCGCGCGACTGCGCGACGCCGTCAAGGCGAGCGACCTCAAGGGCGTCGCCTCCGCGCTCTCCGACGAGTGGGACGCGCGGCGCCGGCTGTCGCCCGCGGTGACCAACGCGAAGCTCGACGCGCTCGCCGCGGCGGCGAAGGGCGCCGGAGCGCTCGCGGCGAAGGTCTGCGGCGCGGGCGGCGGCGGCTGCATGGTGATCCTCGCTCCCGACGCGGGCGACCGCACGCTGCGAGGGAGGATCGGGGAGGCCGGGGGGAACCCCATCGCCTTCCGGCCCGACCCCGAGGGGCTGCGGGTTCACCACGGAACCAGGGAGACAACGAGACCAGGGGAGGGGTAGAGGCCTCGCCTCCGACCCCGTGCCGACCCGGACCAGCTCGGCGGCGCGCCGAAGCCGGCGCCGGGTGGCCGATCCCGAAGGGACGCCGCTGCATGCGGCCGCCCGGCGAGGCGGCGCGCCGAAGCCGGTCGGTCTCGCAGCAGGCCGACCCCGGGAGGGTTTCTGGACGGAGCCTAGAAGTACGGGAGCGCGAGGAGGACGATGCGCAGCGTCGCGTTCGCGTAGAGGCCCGCGACGATGTCGTCCGCCATCACCGCGATACCCCCCGGCTTCGCCTCGATCGACCGGATCGGCCAGGGCTTCAGGATGTCGAAGATCCGGAAGGCGAAGAACCCCCCCGCGACGCAGAGCCACGCGTGCTCCCGGAGCGGCATGCCGAGCATCGTCACGAGGTAGCCCGCGACCTCGTCCCATACGAAGGTACGGGGGTCCTTCCCTTCGACGCGCTCCGCGAAGCTCGCGAGCGGCGTCCCGAGGAGCGTGATCGCGCACGCGAACGCGAGGATGATCTCCTGGTCGTGGCCCGGGTGGTCCGTCGCGAAGAGCGCGATCGCGACGCCCGCGACCGTCCCGAAGGTCCCGGGCCCGTACGGGATGAGGCCGAGCCCGCCCACGGTCCAGAGGATCCGCGCGGGGATGGCGATCGAACGGGGCACCGGCTTCCTCGGCGGGATCCTCGCGGGCGGGGGCTTCTTGCCCTCGGTCGCGCGTCGCGCGGCCTCCCGCCACCCCTTGGGCGGCAGAGGCCGGCGCGGCGGGTCCTGCCCCCTCCCCCGCGCCCCCTCCCCCCGCACGCTAGTTCAGGCCGACGATGCGGCCCGCCTCGATGTCCGCGAACCGGACCGCGACGTGGCGGCTGACGCCTGCCTCCGGCATCGTGACGCCGTAGAGCGTGTCCGCCGCCGTCATCGTCGAGCGCGCGTGGGTGATCACGAGGAACTGCGCGCGGCGCGCGAACTCCTTGAGCATCTCGCACATGCGCACGGTGTTCGCCTCGTCGAGCGCCGCGTCCACCTCGTCGAGGAGGCAGAACGGCGGCGGCTTGATCTGGTAGACGCTGAAGAGCAGCGCGACGGTCGCGAGCGACCGCTCGCCGCCCGACAGCAGCGAGATCGTCCGGAGCTCCTTGCCCGGCGGACGCACGCGGATCTCGACGCCGGACCCGAGGAGGTCGTCCGGGTTCTCGAGGAAGATCTCCGCCTTCCCGCCGCCGAAGAGCTTCCGGAACGTGACCTGGAAGATCTCCCTGACCTTCTCGAACGTCTCGAGGAAGCGCTCCTTGCAGAGCGCGTCGATCTTCTCGATCGTCTCGCGGAGCTGCTTCTCCGCCGCGGCGAGGTCGCCCTCCTCGCGCCGGAGGAATGCGAGCTTCTCCTCGACCTGCTTCAGCTCCTCGAGCGCGGCGTGATTGACGTTGCCGAGCCGCTCGAGCTTCTCGCGCAGCTCGCGGATCTCCTGGTCGAGCTTCTCCGGGTCCGCGGCCGCCTCCTCCGCGCCCTGCTCGAGGGCAAGGAGCTCCAGTCCGTGGTCGCGGCGCACCTCGTCGAGGAGGGTCTCCAGGCGGAGCTTCAGCTCCTGCTCCCGCATCCGGTGGCGCTCGAGCTCGGACCTGCGCTCCTCGTGGAGGCGCTGGAGCTCGCGGAGCTTCTCGCCGCCCTGCTGGAGCCCCTGCTGCAGCTCGCTCGCCGCGACGCGAAGGGCCTCGACGTCGCCGCCGAGCCGCGCGAGGGTCTTCTCCCGCTCCTTCGAGAGCCTCCGGAGCGTCTCCCTCTCGTCCAGGCACTCCGTCCGGCGCAGCGCGCACGACCGCCCCTCCTCGTCCGCCGCCCGCGCCTCGCGGCGCGCCGCCTCGATGGCGTCCTCGAGGGAGCGGA
>JAKLKT010000116.1 GCA_023150495.1 Planctomycetota bacterium | reverse complement strand
GAGGGTCCGCGCGAACGCCCAGCGGTGGAACTCCCGCTCCTGGAGGAGGAGCGACCGGCTGATCTTCACCACGAGCTCCTGGTCGAGGTACGCCCGGTTGAGCCCGGGCGGCGTCGGGTAATCGGCCGGGGGCTTCCCGTGCTTCTTCCAGTAGTCCGCCTCGTACCTCCGCCGCCACGTCCACCACTCGTCGTCGAGCTTCCGGTAGAGGGCGTAATCCGCGTCCGTGCGCTCGCGGAGCTTCCGGATCGCGGCCTCCGCGCCGCGGAACCCGGCGACGGCGGCCGCGGGCCCGCGCGCCTTCGCCGCCGCCTCGAACGCCTTCCTGCGCTCGGCCATGCGCTCGCCCCGCTCCGTGAACTTCGACGGATCGAACACGTCGTCGAAGCCGGGCTCCGCGGCGAGCGCGACGCCGGCGAGGAGCAGCACGAGACGCCTCATCACCCGCCGATTGTATGATCGCGCGGTGCGCGGGCCCCTCCTGCTCCTCCTCCTCGCCGCCGGCTGCCTCGGCGTGCCGATCCACGCGAAGACGAAGCAGAAGCCGCCGCCGGAGGGCTGGCGCATCCCGCACATCTGGGTGGACGTGCCCGCGGGCGACGACACGACGCTGCGCGGCATCTGGGCCGACCGGGACGGACCGGGCGTCGTCCTCCTCTACGGCTCCGCCATGGGGATCCGCGGGGTGATCCAGTTCATCGAGATCCTCCACGACGGCGGCTACGCGGTCCTCTGCTGCGACTACCGGGGGACGGGCTACTCGTCCGGGAAGTGGTGGACGAGCCGGCACCTCGACGAGGACGCGGCGGCACTCGTCCGCTGGGTGCAGGAGAAGAAGGGGGGGCCGGGGGGGGTGGTCGGCGTGTCGATCGGCGCGGTCGCGGCGACGAAGCTCGTCCACGGCGAGAACCCGCCCGGGGCCGTGATCCTCGACCGGCCGGTGGACCCGCGGACCGTGATCAAGCGGTTCATCGGGGGGTCGCTCGGGGGCTTCGGGGGCTTCGTATCGACGCTCCTCGTCCACCCGAAGTGCGACGTGGACCTCCGCGAGAGCCTGAGGCGGGCGAGGACGCCGACGCTCCTCGTCCTGCCGGAGTACGACTTCATCTTCCCGCCGGAGGACGTGGCCTACGCGCTCGCGGAGAAGGCGCCGTGCGTGGAGACCGTGGTCGCGGGCGGGGGCCACCTCTCGTCGCACCTCGTGGCGCCGGTGTTCTGGCGGGAGGTCGTCCTCGACTTCCTCGACAAGCACTTGCGGCCCGGGCAGCCGCCGGTCGCCGCCGGCCGCGCGCTGCCCCCCGACCCCGTGAGGGTCGCCTCCTTCGCGCTCGAGGGCCGGAAGCTCTCGGTGGAGCTCGAGCGGGAGATCCCGGGGCCGATCGAGATCCTCGCCATGGGCCCCCGGATGAACCTGCTGATCAAGGTGGAGGAGCCGCGGGCGAAGATGGCCTTCGAGGTCGACGGGAGCCGGGCGAAACGGCTCCGCCCCCTCTTCGGCGTCCGGGTGGTGCCGGAGGGCTTCCGGACGACGACCGGAACGCGCCGCGTGACCCTCGTGCCGCTGCCGGAGTAGCGCCCCCCGGACCCCCCTGCTTCCCGACCCGGACCCAGCCGATCTCTTACCTTTGCTGTGGTCGCACCCGCCAAGATCCTCGTCGTGGACGACGAGGAGCAGATCGCGCAACTCCTCGCCGGCATCCTCCGGAGCGACGGCCACCACGCGGAGTACGTGACGGACGGCGAGGCGGCCCTCGTCCGCCTCCGCGAAGGCGGCTTCGACCTCCTGATGACCGACCTTCGCATGCCCCGGATGGACGGCATGCGGCTCATCCGCGAGGCGAAGGGCGTGGACCCCGACGTCGACGCGCTCGTCATGACCGCGTACGCCTCGACGGACACTGCGGTCAGCGCGCTCCGCACCGGCGTCACCGACTACCTCTCGAAGCCTTTCGGCCTCGAGCAGGTGCGCGAGTCGATCGGCAAGGCGCTCCGCGCCCGCGAGGAGCGGCGCCGGAAGAAGGAGGAGGTCTCCGCGACGCGCGAGGAGAACCTCCGGCTGCGCGCCGACCAGCGGCGCGCGTATGTCGGCATCGTCGCGACGCTGATCGAGGCGGTCGAGGCGAAGGACCGCTTCAACAAGGGGCACAGCCGCCGGGTCGCGGATCTCGCCGTCCGCTTCGCGAGGCACCTCGCGCTCCCGCGGCGCGAGCTCGAGCTCCTCGAGACCGGCGCGAAGCTCCACGACATCGGCAAGATCGGGGTGCCCGAGGAGATCCTCAACAAGCCCGGGAAGCTCACGACCGAGGAGTTCGACGCCATCAAGGCCCACCCGGTCATCGGGGAGCAGATCCTCCG
This sequence comes from Planctomycetota bacterium, assembly GCA_023150495.1. Lineage (GTDB taxonomy): Bacteria > Planctomycetota > PLA2 > PLA2 > PLA2 > PLA2. The sequence goes on along the minus strand of JAKLKT010000116.1, from coordinate 5,615 downwards.
GCCGCTCGAGTTCCTCGCCGAGGCGCGCCCCATCGTCCGCCACCACCACGAGCGCTGGGACGGCTCGGGCTACCCGGACGGCCTCAGGGGCCCGGAGATCCCGCGGCCCGCGGCGATCCTCTCGATCTGCGACGCCTACGACGCGCTCACCTCGGACCGCCCCTACCGCTCGGGCATGCCGGCGACGGAAGCGCTCGCGATCCTCGGGAAGGGCGCGGGCACGCAGTGGCATCCCGATCTGGTACAGCAGTTCGAGGCGCTCTAGTTCTCGGGCACGGCGCTAGCACCTCTCCGTTCAGGAACCGCCATGTCGGCGCTACTGAACAGGCATCGGGGCGCGGTGCGGCCGCAAACCCTTATCCCGGGCGGGGCTATGTCCGCCGCGGGAGCGGCGCGCCCGTGAGCCCGACGTTCGAAATCCTCTACGTCGGCCGTCGCCGCGACGAGGTCGAGGACATCGTGTCCCACGGAGCGATCGTCCACGACGCGTCGTCGATCTACGAGGCGATCGCGGTGCTCAAGAGGACCGGCGTCGGCGCGGCGCTCGTCGACCTCGAGGAGCTGAGGCCGTCGCCCGAGCGCGCGCTCGCGGCACTGCGGCGTGCGGCGGGCAACCGCACCGTCCTCGTCTCGATGACCGCCGACGAGTGGGAGCTCGCTCGGCCGAAGGGCTACGTCCACCAGGACGAGGTGCTCCTCCGGCCCTTCTACCCGGACGAGCTCTGGCGCCGCGTGACGCGCGCGGTCCTGCCGCCGCCCGCGAAGGCGGTCAAGAGCTTCGGCGGCAAGGCGGACCGGCTCGCGGCGATCATCGACGACGCGCAGCGGCTCAACCGCTTCACGAGCGACCTCGGCTCGCTCGCCGAGCACATCGTCGCGGTCGTGAAGGCGCGGCTCCGCGCGGCGCGCGTCTCGCTCTTCCTCAAGGGCGAGGAGCCCGGAGTGTTCACGGCGGTCGAGGCGGCCGGGCTCGACCGCGAGGTGCGCGAGAACGCGATCCTGCGTCTCGGGGAGGGGGTCGCGGGGGAGGCGGCGGCGACGAAGGCCGTCATCGTCGTCAAGGAGGCGGGCCGCGACGGCGCCGCGTCCGAGCGCCTCTACCGGCAGTCGTCGTACATGATCGTCCCGCTCGTGCACGGGCAGGAGGTCGTCGGCGTGATCTGCGTCACCGAGCGGCTGGAGGAGGGGCCGTTCGGGGAGGAGGACAAGGCCTACATGGAGGGCTTCGCGGATCTCGCCGGCCAGATCGTCGCCAACGCGCTCCAGTTCCGAGCGGCGGACGAGCTCGCGACGATCGACGAGGGGACGCAGCTCTTCAACAAGCGCCACTTCCGCCGCGTGCTCCCGATGGAGGTCGTGCGCGCGAAGCGCTACAAGCACGATCTCACGCTCGCGATGATCGACGTCGACCACTTCAAGCTCTACAACGACGCGATGGGCCACCAGGCGGGCGACCGCGCGCTCGCGACGATCGCGGGGATCCTCCGCGAGAGCTTCCGCAAGTCGGACATCATCGTCCGGTACGGCGGCGAGGAGTTCGCGGTGATCATGCCCGAGACGAGCCGCAAGGAGGGCAACGGCGTCGGCTTCGTGGACCGCGCGCGGAAGAGCGTCGAGGAGGCGGGGCTCGCCTTCGAGGACCCGACCGGCCGCCGCCGCGTGCTGACGATCAGCGGCGGCGTGGCGACGCTGCCGCTCCAGGCCGAGACCGGCGAGCAGCTGATCGAGAAGGCCGACCAGGCCCTCTACCGGGCCAAGGCCCTCGGCCGCAACCGCATCGTCGGCGCGTGAGCCTGCCCGGTGAGCGGGCCGGATGACGGCCTCGATCCCGTGAAGCACCATGAAACTCGAACGCCTGGCTCTCGGAGGATTTCATGGCCCCCCATCGCGCTGACCCTCATCCTGCGCCGACCGTCGTCGGGGCCGAGCCGGGATCCTCCGGCGGAGGCGGCGGCAGCTCCGGGTCGCTCGGCTCGCGGAGGCCCGGGGGGACATCGCCCGGATACGAGCGGCCCTCTCGCACGCGGTCCGGCCCGATGAACGGCGGCGCGGGGCTCGCGGCGGCGATCGCCACGAGAGCCGTCTCCGACGATGCCGCGCGGCCGCCCCTCCCCGTGATCGCGCTCTCGAGCGCCGGCACGAACGGCACATCCTCGACCGTCTGGCCGAGGAACCGCGCCCTGCACTGCTCCGCCGTGAGGAAGTGCAGCGAGCGCCCGCTGCGCTCATCTGCCAGCGCCGCCTCCCTGCGGCGCGCGTCCGTCGCGAGCGGCACGACCGCGAGCACGCGGTCGCCCGTGCGATAGAGCCTCGCGTGGAAGGAGCCCGGCCGGTCCACGAGCACGTAGCCCTCGAGCACGGCCGTCGCCTTCGTCCCCTTCTTCAGGGGGTACACGCGCAGGTCGACGCGGCCCGGCGCGCGACGGAGCACGAGCATCGGGTCGAAGTTGAAGAGCCGCCTTGCGTAGAGGTAGCGGCCGCGCGCCTCCGCGCCCGGCCGCAGCTCCCCGGAGAGCGACTCCTCGCCGTTCCGGAGGCTCCCCGCGAGACAGGCGAAGACCGGCCCGGGCTCGACCCGCGCGTACGCCTCGAACATCCCGCGGTCGGTCACCGCCTCGAGCTCGACCGCGACGCGGCACCGAGCGACGTCTCCCCAGCGCTTCACTTCCGTCACGATCGGCGACGAGACGCGCACGTCGTCACCGCGCCGGAGCGCCTCGTCCGCGCACTTGGCGCACTCGATGAGCCCGCAGTCGCACGGGATGCCGCGCTCGACGGGCGGCCCATGGCCGAAGGAGCCGCCGTGTGCGGCAGCCGCGGTCGCGAGAAGGGGAAGGAGGAGGAGCGCGAGGAACCACCGCATGCCGCGCGCGGGAGCGAACGCGGTGCCGGAGCGGAGCGAAGCGATCCGCGGGACCGCGCCGTTACGGCAGGGGAACGGATGCTACGCGGCGGCCCCCCGCGCCCCCCTCGATAGCCACCACGTGGCGGCCACGTACGCGGCCAGGTAGTAGAGCGTCCAGGAGCCATAGAGCTTGAGCTCGTCCCAGCGAAGCTCCATCTCCTTCTGACTCTCCGCCCTATGGAAGAGCGTGATGCTGAAAAGCACGAGCGTCGTCAGCGCCACGAGGCCTGACATCACCATCAGGAAGCCGGTGAACGTGCGTCTCGTCCGCTCGAGGGCCGGGTGCGCGGAAAAGCGCGTCGCAAGCAGCGCGATGTTCAGGGAGAGGAACCCGATGCTCCCGACGAGCATGCCCCACGACAGGCGCGTCAGCTCCGGCGTCTGGGGCGTCGTCGAGAACCACCCGTAGGTGAGATTCGCGGCACCCGCGAGCGCGAGGAGCCCAGATGCCGTACGAAAATACAGAATCGCCGCGCAGGTCCCGGTCGCCTCCGCGCGCCCGCGGGCGTCCGACCGCCACACAAGCACCACGTAGATGAACGGGAAGAGCGGCGCGACGAGCAGGAACAGCAGCACGAAGCCGAGCAGCCGCAGGACGCCCGGGTCGAAGAAGGGCATCAGATCGCGCCGGCCACGCGGAGCGCGTCGGCGACCGTCGGCTCGTGCTCGGCCGAGAGGGGGACGAGCGGCAGGCGCAGCTCGTTCTTGATGCGGCCCATCCGGTGGAGCGCGAACTTCACCGGGATCGGGTTCGACTCGACGAAGAGCGCCTTGAAGAGCGGGGACAGCTCCTCGTGGATCCGCTCGTCGCGGTCGCGGCAGAGGCGCGCCATCTTCTCCGGCACGACGTTGGCCGCGACCGAGATCACGCCGGTGGCGCCGCGCCGCATGCACTCGAGGGTCGCCGCGTCGTCGCCGGCGAGGACCGTGAGGTCAGGGGCGAGCCTCTTGACCCGCTCCAGCTCGCCCGTCGCGTCCTTGAGGGCGACGACCCCCGGCACGCGGGCGAGCCGCTTGACGGTCGCCTCCTTGAACGTGACCGCCGTGCGCCCCGGGACGTCGTAGAGGATCACGGGGCGCCCGGAGGCCGCGCGCGCGGCCGCCTCGCAATGGAGGAAGAGCCCCTCCTGCGTCGGCTTGTTGTAGTAGGGCGTGACGACGAGCATCGCGTCGACCCCCCACTGCGCCGCCGCGCGCGTGAGCTGCACGGTGGACCAGGTCGCGTTCGTCCCCGTGCCGGCGATCACCGGCACGCGACCCCTCGCGACGGCGATCGCGCGCCGGCAGAGCGCCTCGCGCTCCTCCGGATGGAGCGTCGCCGCCTCGCCCGTCGTGCCCGAGACGACGATCCCGCTCGTGCCCGACGCGACGTGCCATTCGACGAGCGACCCGAACGCGTCGAGATCGACCTCGCCGTCGCGGAACGGCGTGACGATCGCGACGAGCGAGCCCTCGAACGCGCGGCGCTCAGCCACGGATCGCCTCCCTCATCTCGCGCACGGCGGCCTCCATCCCGACGTGGAGCGCGCGCCCCACGAGCGCATGGCCGATGGAGAGCTCCTCGACCTCGGGGATCCTCGCGACCGCGCGCACGTTGTCGCGGCGGAGCCCGTGGCCCGCGTGGACCTGGAAGCCGAGCCGCGCGGCGTGCGCCGCCGCGCTCCGCAGCACCTCGAGCTCGCGCGCGCCGTGCGCGTCGTTCGGCGCGTCCGCGTAGCGGCCCGTATGCAGCTCGACGACCTTCGCGCCCGTCCTCGCCGCCGCCTCGAGCTGCGCCTCCTCGGGGTCGACGAAGAGGCAGACGGGGATCCCCTTCTCCTGGAGCATGGTCACGACGTGCGTGACGCCCTTCACGTCGCCGCGCACGTCGAGCCCGCCCTCGGTGGTGAGCTCCTCGCGCCGCTCGGGCACGAGCAGCGCGAGATCCGGCTGCACCTGCAGCGCGAACTCGAGGATGTCGGGCGCACGCGCCATCTCGAGGCAGAGGCGCGGCGCGGTCGCGCGGAGGATCTCCACGTCGCGCTCGCGGATGTGGCGGCGGTCCTCGCGGAGATGGACGACGATGCCGTCGGCGCCCGCGTTCAAGGCGAGCACGGCGACGTGCACCGGATCGGGGTAGGGCGTCCCGCGCACGTTGCGCACGGTCGCCACGTGATCGACATTCACGCTCAGCCGGACGGGTTCCATAAGACTCGCCGCTCAGCCCCGAGCGGCGCTCCAAATGCTACCGCACGCGCCCTTCGCGCGCAGCGCCGCTCTGCGGCCGCGGCGCGCTGTTGCCAGAGGGTATGGTAGGGGGCTTCGGGGGCGGGGTCACCGCCTTCGTTCGGGATGCGGATCATCGGCGGCGAATGGCGTGGACGAAGGCTGGAGGTGCCGGAGGGCATCCGGCCGATGCTCGACCGGGAGCGGGAGCGGCTCTTCGGGATCCTCGGCGCCCGCGTGGAGGGGGCGGCGGTGCTCGACGTCTTCGCCGGCTCGGGCGCGATCTCCCTCGAGGCGCTCTCCCGCGGCGCGCGGCTCGCGACGATCGTCGAGAACGGGCGGATCGTCCTCCCCGTGCTCCGCCGGAACCTCGAGGCGCTGGGCGCGGGGCAGCGGGCGCGGCTTCTTCCCATCTCGGCCTTCGGGCTCCCGAAGTCGGGCGAGCCCGGCCAGGGATCGGTGGATATCGCCGTCGTCACGCCCCCCTTCCCGCTCCTCGAGGACG
>JAKLKT010000115.1 GCA_023150495.1 Planctomycetota bacterium | reverse complement strand
GGATCAGGAAGAGGATGTCCATCGTGAGCAGGCTCGGCGGCCAGCCGAGGAGCGCCTTGAGCGCGAGGTAGTACGTGATGTCCCAGACGCCGAAGCAGAACGCGAAGACGGCGAACCGGCGCACGGGCCGCCGCTCCGCGAGCATCGCCGCGGCGAGGAGGAGCACGATCGTCGCCGCCTCGCGGACGAGCTCGGTCGCGAGGATCCTCGGCGCCATCTCCTTCAGCGGGAAGGAGAACCCCTCGGGGTAGTAGATCTCGCGCAGGTAGACGACGACCGCGCCCTCGATCACGCCGAACGCGGCCGCGAAGACCGCACACCAGAGGAGCAGCCGCCGGTACCCCACGCTACGATTCCGATCCTAGCCGATGGAGGACCTCCTCGAGCGTCTCGGGTACCGGCCCGTTGGCTTCCGGCGCGTGCGGCGGAGGGTGCTCCGGCGCATCGAGCGGCGGATCCGGGAGCTCGGGCTTGCGGATCTCGACGCCTACAGGCGCCTCGTCGAGGAGGCACCCGCGGAGCGGGAGACGCTCGACGGCCTCCTGAGCATCACGATCAGCAAGTTCTATCGCGACCGCGCGCTCTTCGACCACCTGCGCCGCGACGTCCTGCCGGGGCTCGCGCGGCGCCACGGCCGCTGCTGGAGCGCGGGCTGCGCGTCCGGCGAGGAGCCCTACACGGTCGCGATCCTCGCGCCGGGGATCGAGATCGTCGCGACCGACCGCGACCCCCTGCTCCTCGCCCGCGCGCGCGAGGGGCTCTACCGCGCCTCGAGCCTCAAGGACCTCCCCGCGGAGGACCGCGCCCGCGCGTTCGACGGCGAGGGCGGCCTCTTCCGCCTGCGCGCGGAATACCGCGCGAACGTGCGATTCCGCGCGATGGACGTGCGGCGCGAGATGCCCGAGGGCCCCTTCGACCTCGTCTTCTGCCGCTACGTCGCATTCACGTACTTCGGCGACGCGCTCCAGCGGAGCGTGCTCGAGGGCATCGGGGAACGTCTCGCGCCCGGGGGGCTCCTCGCGATCGGGCGCCACGAGACCCTTCCCCCCGCGCCCCCCTTCCATCGCGCCGCGAAGGGGTTGAACCTCTTCACGCGCGCTACAATCAAAGGGAGCTAGGAGGTGACGATGAAGCTCGGTGGCTATGCGAACCGTGTCGCCCACGTGGACCTCACGGCCGGGAAGGTCGAGTACAAGCCCGTTCCCGAGGACTGGGCCATCCGGTACATCGGCGCGCGCGGACTCGGCGTGCGCTACGTCTTCGAGAACGGGCCGAAGGTCGATCCGCTCTCGCCCGACAACCTCCTCTGCTTCATGAACGGGCCGTTGACGGGCACCGCCGCGAACATGAGCGGCCGGCTCGCGATCGTCACGAAGTCGCCGCTCACGGGCACGGTCACCGACAGCCATCAGGGCGGCTGGTCCGCGGCGCGCCTGCGCTGGGCGGGGTTCGACGGGCTCGTCATCAAGGGCAAGGCGAAAAAGCCCGTCTACCTCCACGTGCACGACGGCAAGGTCGAGATCAAGGACGCGGCGGCGACGTGGGGCAAGGGCGTCCACGAGACGGTCAGGCACTACAGGACGGAGCACGGCGAGAAGGACCTGACGGTGATCGCGATCGGGCCCGCGGGCGAGAAGCTCGTGCGCTTCGCGTGCTGGATCAACGAGAACGACCGCGCGAGCGGCCGCGGAGGCACGGGCTGCGTCGGCGGCAGCAAGAACCTGAAGGCGGTCGTCGTGAAGGCCGCGAAGGCGTTCCCGGAGCCCGCCGATCCCGAGGCCTGGAAGCCCGCGCACCAGCGCGCGCTCGCGACGATCATGGACGAGAAGAACATCACGGCCCCGCGGAAGGGCGGCCTCTCCGTCTACGGCACGAACGTGCTCATGAACATCACCTCGACGATGGGCGCGCTGCCGACGAGGAACAGCCAGGTGACCTCCTTCGGCGAGGGCGCCGAGAAGATCAGCGGCGAGCACGTGAAGGAGAACATCCTCGTCAGCGACCCGACCTGCCACGCGTGCCCCGTCGCGTGCAAAAAGGAGGTCGAGATCAAGGAGGGCGAGTGGAAGGGGCTCCGCATGGAGAGCGTCGAGTACGAGCCCGCCTGGTCGGTCGGCGCGAACTGCGGCAACGACGACATCGCGTCGGTCGCGAAGATGATCGACCTCGCGAACGACTACGGCTACGACGCGATCGAGATCGGCGGCGTGCTGTCGGCCTACATGGAGGCCACGGAGAAGGGCTACGCGAAGGCGAAGGGCGACCCGGGACTCAAGTGGGGCGACACGAAGGGGATGATCGCGGCGATCGGGAAGATCGTGCGCCGCGAGGGCATCGGCGACATCCTCGCGAACGGCATCGCGCCGACCGCCGCGCATTTCGGCCATCCCGAGATCGGGATGCACGTGAAGAACCAGGGGCTCCCGGCCTACGACCCGCGCGGGTTGAAGGGCATGGGCGTCGCCTACGCGACGTCGAACCGCGGCGCGTGCCACCTGCGCGCCTACACGCCGGCGAGCGAGCTCGGCCTCGTGCCGCTCAAGACGAAGCCGCTCGACTGGAAGGGCAAGGGCGAGCTGACGAAGGTCTTCCAGGACCTGCACGCGTTCTCCGACAGCATGGACCTCTGCAAGTTCAGCGCGTTCGCGATGGGCGCGGAGGAGTACGCGCAGCAGTACACCGCGATGACGGGCAGGAAGATCACGGCCGACGATGTCATGAAGACCGGCGAGCGGATCTACAACCTCGAGCGCCGGTTCAACAACCTCGCGGGCGTCGCGGAGGACACGCTGCCGCAGCGCTACCTCAAGGAGGCCTCGACGATGCAGGGCTCGAAGGGGCACGTCTGCGAGCTCGACAGGATGCTCGACGAGTACAACAAGGCGCGCGGCTGGAAGAAGGGCGTCGTGCCCGACGCGAAGCTGAAGGAGCTCGAGGTCGTCTAGGAGGCGGTGGGGGGCTCCTACCCCCCGCCGCGCAGGAGCCGCGGCGCGAGGGACGCTTCCAGCGCGTCGAGCGCCTCCTCGTCGCCCTCGAGCTGCATGCGCACCTCGCCGACGGCAAGCCCGCCGACGCGGTAGTCCGGGAGCTCCGAGAGCGTCGCGGTCCAGCGCTCCCCGACGACCCTCTCCCGTTCGGCGCGCCCGCCCGCCTCGACGAGGTACTCGCGGAGGAGCCAGAGCGGGATCGCGCGGACGTCGCGCACGCGCCGCGCCACGGCTACCCCCCGCCCACGGCCGGGAAGAGGTCGACCGCGTCGTCCTCGGAGAGCCTCGTGTCGAGCGCGTGCTCGAGGTAGGGGGCGTCCCGCCCGTTGATGAAGACGTGGACGTGGCCGTAGAGATGGCCGTGCTCGTCGAAGAGGTTCTCGCGCATGGCCGGGAAGCGCTCGATCACCGCGTCGAGGAGATCGCGGACCGTGGCGCCCGGGCGGAGCGGCAGCGCGACCGTCTTCCGCCCGGCGATCTCCCGGAGCATCGCGTAGAAGTTGACGTTCACGGCCTCATCCTACGCCCCGTCCCACGGCGCGAGGCGCGGGATCCAGGCCGGCACCGCGCGGCGGTACCGCTCGTAGTCCGCGCCGAATCGCGCCGCGAGCCGCCTCTCCTCGACGAACCGGATGAAGACGGGCACGAGGACGAGCGCCCCGCCGAGCCACGCCCAGAGGAGGGGCGCGCGGAAGGCCGTCGCCTCGCCGAGGAGCACGAGGAGGACGCCGACCATCATCGGGTTCCGGACGTGGCGGTAGGGACCGTCGACCACGAGGCGCGTCGGCGCGTCCCACGGCGCGAGCGTGCCCTTCCCGCGCCGCGAGAAGAGCGCGATCGTCCACGCCATGAGCGAGAGGCCGAGCGCCGCGGGCAGCGCGGCGACGAGCGGCCACGGGGGGGGACGCAGAGGGGGTCCGGGGGCCAAGGCGACGATCACGCCCGGCACGACGCCGAGCACGACCCCCGGCAGCGCGAGCACCGCGCGGAGGATGCGGAGGGGGCCCGGGGGCGGCCCGGCCCCCGCACCCCCCCTGCTATCCTTGTCCACGAGGCCTAATGATGACACGCGCCGCCCTCCTTCTCCTCCTCGCCCTTGCCGCCGCCTGCGGCCAGCGCTACCGCGTGAACGAGACGGCGCAGAATGTCCCGCACGTCTTCCTGCGCGAGGTGAAGACGGGCGGCGACGAGACGACGCTCACGCTGCGGGTCGAGGCGGACGCTCCGTGCGAGGTCGGCGTGGCGCCGCCGGGCGACGCCGCCGCGTTCCGGCTGGTCGCGGGCGAGCGGACGCTCCCGCTCACCGAGGTGTCGGGGGTCGAGGAGCTGCCCGGGCTCTCGGACGTCGACGCGCGGGGGTCGATCAAGTTCCGGCTCACGTTCGAGGCGCTGCCGGAGGGGGCGCAGTCCTTCGTCGCGGAGGGGGAGATCGCGGGGGTGGGGCCGGTGACCTTCGTCGTCCGGCTGGACGGGCCGAACGTCGTGAAGTGCGGGTGGTAACGCGACTCGATTCCGGGAGGTCCACGGAACCCGGAGGCGCCGTCCGCAGTCAGGAAAGTTGGGGCCCCGCCGGTGGGTTGGTGGCGAAGGCCCCGTTTGGCGACTACCCGGTCTTGGCGAAGACCGGGAGGTTCAAAAGACGATGCAGGAGGCGTTCTCCTCGGGACCGAGGGAGCGCGGGGTCGTACCGTGTGACACCCGCTCTCATGCCTCTTGTACGCGCGGCGGGGCGCCTTGCGACGGCGAGATTCCAGATTTTACAATCCCTCCCCCGCGCCCCCTCCCACCCATGAACGCCAAGGTCGCCTGCTTCGAGACGACGTTCCCCCTCCCGATCGGCGAGATGCCGTCGCCGCCTTGGCTCGTCTCCCTGCTCTCGCTCGACGCGGAGGCGCCGCTCGCGCGGAGCGAGGACGTGCGAGCGGCCGTGCGCGACATGCTGCGGCAGGGGGGGTACAAGCCGACGGGGAGGGGCAAGCCCGCGTCGGAGTATCTCGTGCGCGCGGCGGGCGAGGGGCAGCTCGCGTCGATCAACCTCGCGGTCGACGCGTGCAACGCGGTGTCGCTTGCGAGCGGGCTGCCGATCAGCGTCGTCTGCCTCGGCCGCGCGCGGCCGCCGTTCCGGATCGCGGTCGCGCCGGAAGGCACGCGCTACGTGTTCAACGCGGCGGGGCAGGAGATCGACGTGGCGGGGCTCCCCTGCCTCTTCGACGCGGAGGGGCCGTGCGGCAACGCCGTGAAGGACTCGCAGCGGACGAAGACGACGCCCGGGACGCGGCGCACGCTGTCGGTGGTGTGGGGCTGCGAGGGCCACGAGCCGCGGCTCGCGCGCGCCGCGGCGTGGTACCGGGAGCTGCTCGGGCGGGCCCTTGGTCAGACGGCGGACTTCGAGTTGGCCGTGGCCAGCAGGTAGATCCCCTTCGAGATCCAGAAGATCCCGAGCCCGTCGAAGATCCAGTCGAGGATCGTCGGGTTGCCCTGGAAGATCGAGCCGCCGAAGAGGAACCCGATGCCGATGAGCGTCGCGCCGGCGATGAGGTCGCGCACGCCCTGGCTCTTCTGCACCTGATCGGGGGTCGGGCCCGCGGGGCGGACGGCGGGGCCGCGGGGGGCCGTCGCCGGGCCGGGCCTCTCGAGCACCGCCGTGTCGGGCCGAACGTCGCGCTGTTCCATGTGGAACTTATCGGAATTCGCATCTTTTCCGGAATCTCCTGTCGTAAGTCGCGTGGCAGCAACCAGTTGCGCGATCCGGCTGCGGCATCCGTGCCGCACTTTTTTGACACCGACCCCCGACGTTTAGTTGGAGGTCCTGATGAGAAACGTCGACCGAGAGGACGCGCCGGACACGGTTTGGCACGTCTCAGCCCGCGTGAACTGGCAGGTCTTTCACCTCATGTCCGAGCAGGCGTACCGCGTGTTCGTTGAGTGCTTCGCCCGATCGCTCAGGCGGTTCGGCATGGACCTGATCTCGTTCGTGCTCATGTCGAACCACTTCCACGCCGCGCTCAGGAGTCCGCCCGCCGCCATCTATCGGGCTCTGACCGGGCGACGGACGCGGTGCCGCCACTTCCGGCCCTATCCTCGGGGGCATCCCAACGCGACCGTGGTGGGCCAGTGCCTCCGCGACCTCAAGCTCGGCGTGGCGAGACGAATGCACGACGTGCTCGGCCTCAATGGGCACTTCTGGGACGGGAAGCACTTTCGCCGCAAGGTGGTCGATGCCCGGGATCTCGTGACCGCGATCGCGTACGACCACCGGAATCCCGTGCGACAGGCGATGGTGGCGCGCCCCGCCGACTACCCGCGGAGCTCGGCTGCCTGGTGGGAGGGGAGCGGCGATGCTCACCTTGCCCTGTGCCAGAGGCCCGACCTCCCGTTCGGCGTGAGCCTTGAGGCGCTCCGCCGCGAGCTCCTGAGGTTCCAGAGCGAGAAGCGCCTGGATGACGTGCTGGAGGCGTTCGAGAAGACGGGCCTGTCGCGCCACACCGCCGAGGGCCGGTCGAAGCTCGAGCAGCTCCTCCGCGACGCCGGGCTCGACCCCTGGATCTGAGGGCATCGGCGCCCCGAAGCCGGCTCCGCGGTCCCGCGTCCGAGGCGTCCCGCACCCCCTTTTTCGCTCGCATCCCGGGAGCCCGCGGGAGCGCGCAAGTGCGGCACGCGTGCCGCACCCTCCGCACGCAAGTCCAGTTGCTACAGCCACTTGCGGCGCCCGATTCCGGAAAAGATCCGCTATTCCAGGCCGGCGAGGTAGTCGTCGAGGGCCTTTCTCTGCTTCGATTCCTCGTCGCGGAGCTCGGCGATCTTCGTCTGGATCGCGGCCAAGCGGTCCTCCTGCTCCGTCAGCGACTTCACGTACCGCTGGTAGATCTGCGACGTGCGGTCGAGGCGGTCCATGTTCTCGCGGATCCGCTTCTGGTCCTGGCTGATCTCCGCGACCTGCTGGATGTTCCGCTGGAGCTCCGCGCCCGTCTGCGAGAGCGCCTGCTTCATCTCCACGATCTTCACGAGCGCCTCGCGCACCTTGTCCGACACCTGCGGCGCGCGGATGTACACCTCGATCGCATCCTCCCTGAGGTTCGAGAGCGCGATCTGCTGCGCCAGCTGGCGCTCCTCGGCCACCTCGATCAGGCCGCGCTCGCCCGGCTTCACATCGGCCGCGAACCGGTACGCGTCGCGCGTGCGCTCGGCGGCCTCGGGCCGGAGCAGCTTCCAGTCCGCCTCGAACGGGTGCTCCACGAGCACGCGCTTCGCCTTCGTGCCGCGGTTCCGGATCCCGTACGCCTTCTCCCGCAGCAGCCGGTTCGTCGAGATGAGCGTCCCCTTGAAGAGCCGCACGGACACGAGCTGCGCCGGCATGCTCTTCGCCACCGGCTCCACCTCGACGTCGAGGTCGAGCGCGTACGACACGAGCCGCTCGCCGCCCGGCTCGAGATCGTCGATGAGGGCGTCGCCCGCGTAGGTGCCTTCGTCGAAGACCGTGATCGGCCCCTGCATCAGGTGGAGCGCGGTCGTGTTCTTGAGCTTGAGCCCGTTGAGCGGGTGCTTCCCGTGCACGCGCTCGTCGTAGATCGACACCTTCTCGCCGGCGATCTCCGCGCCGACGATCGGCAGGAGCGCGGACTTCTGCCGCGGCAGCGTCACCGGCGCCTCGATCGCGTACCGGAAGAGCTCGCCGACCTCGCCGCCGGCCGCCGCGGGCGCCATCTCGCGCGCCGCGAAGCCCGACTTCGCCGCCTCCGCCGCCGGCGGCGCCCCCGGAGCCCCCCCGCGCAGCTTCCGCCGCATCTCGCCCGCGTCCTTCATCGGCTCCTCGGCGCCGCTCTCCGCGTCCTCGGCCTCGAGGAGCTCCATCGCCTCCTCGTACCGCTTCGCGGTGAGCGACTCGTAGAGCCGGAGCCGCATCTCCGGCCGCGTCACGTACAAGGGCTGGTAGAGGTCCATCACGAACGAGATCGGCCGGCCCGACACGAGCGTGAGCTTCACCTCCTTCCAGTCCTCGTCGGTCGTGTTCTCGACGATCGCGAAGCCCTGG
>JAKLKT010000114.1 GCA_023150495.1 Planctomycetota bacterium | reverse complement strand
CGAGGTGCTCGCCTACTTCGAGGAGCGCTGCGGCGCCCCCGGCGCGGTCGCCGCCCACCGCGCCTGACCGCGGGGACGAGGCGCACGGCTACCGCTTGAGCGTCGGAATCGCCCCCCTGATACGCCCCTGGTGGAAGAGCACGCGCCCGAGGCGGAGCGACTCGGGCAGGTCTGACGCGGAGCCCCGATGCAAGGCGCCGGACGGGTCCAGCACGCACTTGCCGGTCTCCGCGGGCGGGAGGATCTGGACGATCTCGCGCGCGGCCGCCAGCGCCGCATGCCACCGCACGGCGAGGTCTTTGGCATCGGGCGGCGCTCCCGCGAACGCGAGCTGGCGCACCTCGTCGTCCGGGTAGCGCGCCGATCGCGCCGCCAAGTCGAGGATCGACCCTGGGCTGAAGGCGGGGTCCTTGCCGCACGCCGCCCAAGCGAGGTACCCGAGCGGCTGGAGGCGCTCGTGGCTCTCGATCACGTCGATCCAGTCGCGGACCTCGAGGCGCCCCACGAGCGCGAGCACCTTGTTCGTCGCGAGGTCGAAGGGATGGAGCACGAGTCCCAGCTCGTCGTGGCGCAGGAGGGGGAAGAAGCGGAAGGCGCTGTCGCGCGCCCATTCGAGCTCTGCCCACCTCGGCCTCGACAAGCGCGGGACGCTCCCGGGTGGGCGCGACGTCGTACCCGTGCGCCTCGAGCAGCTGGCGGTCGGCGTTCCAGCTTGCCGCCAGGGCCTCGTCGGTGTCGTGGAAGAGGTCGATGTCCCGCGACACGCGAGGGGACGCGAGTAGCTCGTTGAGCGCGGATCCGCCGGCGACGTAGCTCTCGCCCGAGGCGATCCGGTTCGCCGCTAGGAGCCGGCAGACGGCGCGTTGGAGTTCCGTGAGAGCCATCGCTTCAGTTCGGCGGCGCGCCGGAACGCCTCCAGGTCGCCGTGCCGTTCGATGTAGCCGAGCGCCTGGAGCCTCTCCGCGAGCGTGGACGGGTAGAAGTCCTCCCGCAGGAACCAGAGGCAGCGCACCCGGTACTCGTCCACGAGCCGGTTCACGGCGTCGGCGGCCTGCTTCTCGTCGAGGATCGCGGCACGCATGGCGTGATTCTACCCGCGGCTTCCCTCCATGCGGGCCTTCGCGCAGCGCGAGCGTCGGCGGGTTCGGCCCGGCGCCGGCGGCTTCGTTACGGCACCGGCAGGCTATCGGCTGGCGGCGGCGAACCAACGCCTGAGAGCCGGGGATTCCGAGACACCTGGCGCAGCGCAAGGACACGTCGGTGCCCACAACGCTCCCTCCGTCGAACACAGACACCGTGATCCAGTTGCTCAGCGAGCTGCTGCGCCGAGGGCTGCGCGGCCTCCGGGGCCCGCTGACCCGGCGCCCCCTTGCTACCGTCCGGCGGAACGTGTACGTAGGTGCCCATGTCCGACACCCCCTGCCCCCTCTGCGGCAGCGCGCAGAAGATGAAGCGGCCGCGGGTCCTCTACGGCCACCAGGTCTGCCGGCGCTGCTGGTCCGGGTTCATCACGCGCCGGCAGCTCGCGTGGATCGTCGACGTCTTTTTCCTCCAGTTCGTCGTGGGCTTCCTGTTCGGGTTCTTCGGCGCCATGGCAGGATCCGGGAAGGAGCCCGCCACGGGGCCGATCGTGCTCGCCTTCGTCGGCGTGCTCGCGTTCAAGGACGGCTTCGCCGGCCACTCGTTCGGCAAGTGGATCTGCGGCGTGCAGGTCGTAGACCGCGAGAGCGGGACGCCGGCGGGCTTCGGGAGGTCCTTCCTGCGGAACTGGGTCGCGGCGATCCCCCTGATGCCCCTCGTGATCGCGTTCTCCATGAACCGGGGCCCGCGGATCGGCGACGGCATGGCGAAGACGCGCGTGATCTGGAAGCGCTACCGCGACCACCCGGTCTTCTCGTCCCCGGCTGCCGCGGCAAAGGTGTTCGAGTAACCGGCGCAATCGCCGCCACCGCCAGCGCCGGTGCGCGTCCGGACCGCCGGATCCGACATCGGCCGCCGGTGCATGCCCGCCTGTCCCCAGGAGAGGAGACGCGCCAGGCCCTCAACCTGGTGCCGGTGACGCGTCGCGACCGTACGCCCTACGACGCGGCGCCGGCGGCGGCGGGGACGGCGGCGCCCGCGAAGCGGCGGTGCCACAGGTTGAACATCATCAGGATCCAGAGCGGCGCCTGGAAGTTCGAGAGGCCCGACTGGTGCTTCTGCCACAGCTTCTCCACGTACTCGCGGCGGAAGAACGCGCGCGTCCCCTCGCCCTCGAGCAGGAGCTCCGCCGCGAACTCCTTCAGGTCGCCGCGCAGCCACTCCTCGACCGGCATCCCGAACCCCATCTTCGGCCGGTAGAGGATCTCCTTCGGCAGCATCCTCTCGAGCGCCTTCTTGAAGATCCACTTCTTCTCGCGGCCGACGATCTTCATCGCCGACGGGATCCGCGCCGCCTTCTCCATGAACACGTGGTCGAGCACCGGGCAGCGCACCTCGAGCGACACCGCCATGCTCGCCCGGTCCACCTTCACGAGGATGTCGTCGCAGAGGTAGGTCTTGATGTCGAGGTAGAGCAGCCGCGACAGGTGGTCCTCCGCCTTCGCCTCCTCGTACGTCGCGCGGAACCCGTCGAGCGAGGAGTAGCCTCCGAGCTCGCGCGAGACCTCGGGCAGGAGCAGCTGCGGCTTCTGGTCCTCCTTGAACGAGGTCATCGAGAAGAAGTAGGCCGCGACCGGGTCGCGCGCGACGTTGCTGATGAACGCCTTGCCCCGGAAGATCTGCGGCAGGTAGTCCGCCTTCGGGTAGAGCTTCCCGAGCGTGCCGAACACCGCGCCGCGCAGGAACCGCGGCACCATGTTCCGCACCGCGTTCTCGCGCAGGTCGAACCAGTAGCGCCGGTAGCCGGCGAAGTTCTCGTCGCCGCCGTCGCCCGAGAGCGCCACGGTGACGTTCTCGCGCGCCGTGCGCGAGACGTAGTACGTGGGCACCGCCGACGAGTCCGCGAACGGCTCGTCATAGTGCCACGCGAGCTTCTCGACGACCGGCACCGCCTCGGGCGTCACCGAGTACTCGTGGTGCTCCGCGCCGAACTGCTTCGCGACCATCCGCGCGTACTCGGCCTCGTCGTACTTCGCCTCGCCGAACGAGATCGACGACGTCTTCACGGGCGTCGACGAGAGCCCGGCCATGAGCCCCACGACGGCCGAGGAGTCCACGCCGCCCGAGAGGAACGCGCCCAAGGGCACCTCGCTCATGAGCCGGATCTTCACGGCCTCGCGGAGGTCCTCGAGCACCTCCTCCATCAGTTGCTCCGGCTTCTCCGTGCGCACCGGCGTGAAGTCGATCGTCCAGTAGGGGACGATCCGCATGTCGCGCTCCGTGACGACCGCGTAGTGCGCCTGCGGCAGCTTCCGGATGTGCTTGAAGATCGACTTCGGCGCCGGCACGTACTGGAACGACAGGTAGTCCGACAGCGCCGCCACGTCGATATCGCGGGGGGTTCCGGGGGCCTGGAGGATCACCTTGATCTCCGAGCCGAAGAGGAACGAGCCCTCGTGGTCGCAATAGTAGAGGGGCTTCTTCCCGAGCCGGTCGCGGCCGAGCCAGAGGACGCGCTTCTTCTCGTCCCAGACGGCGAACGCGAACATGCCCCGGAAGCGCTTCACCGCCTCGGGCCCCCACTCCTCCCAAGCGTGCACGATCATCTCGGTGTCGGAGTTCGTGCGGAACACGTGCCCCTTCGCCTCGAGCTCGCGCCGGAGCTCCGCGAAGTTGTAGATCTCGCCGTTGAACGTGATCCAGACCGTGCCGTCCTCGTTCGAGAGCGGCTGCTGGCCCGTCTTCAGGTCGATGATCGAGAGGCGGCGGTGGCCGAAGCCGACGTGGCCGTCCCCGTCGCGGCGGAGGAGACCGCGCATCGGCACGCCGGGGTAGCACTCGTGCGCGTCCTGCCGGTTGAGGAAGTAGCCCTCCTCGTCGGGGCCGCGGTGGACGATCGACCGCGTCATCCGGACGAGGACGTCCGCGTCGACCGGCCGCCCGTCGCGGTGGAACACCCCTGCGATGCCGCACATGGCCCCCGGAGCCCCCTCACTTCACCTGCGCCGGCTGGCGCTCGTGCACCCTGAACCACTGCTCGAGCATGATCAGGCGCCACACCATGACGCCGTAGAAGGTCGCGTGGTCGCTCCGGTGGAGCTTCAGGACCTCGTCCACGAACGCGGGCCGGATGATCCCGCGCCCCTTGAGGTCGGAGAGCGACTCCCCGGAGAGCTGCTGGAGCCCGCGGTGCGTGCGCAGCCAGAGGCCGAAGGGGAGGCCGAAGCCGTGCTTCTTCTTCCGGAGGATCTTCTCCGGCAGGAAGCCCCGGAGCGCGTGCTTGAAGAACCAGCGGAGCTCCTTCCCCTTCACCTTCCACTCCGTCGGGAGGCGCGCCGCGAAGGCCGCGAGCTCGTCCGTGAGCAGCGGGTAGGCGACGTCCGTGCGGGCGAGCTCGCACGCGCGCGAGACCTTCGGCAGGTCGTTGTCCGCGAGCGTGAACTTCCAGTCGTACGCGAGCATCCGGTTGACGTAGCTCGCGCCCTGCGACGCGGACCAGATGTGCCTCGCGAGGCGCATGGGCGCCTCCGTGTCCACCGTGTCGAGGAACTGCGGCGTGAAGATGTTCCGCGCGCCGAGCCGGAGGACGAGGTTGTACTCGTGCATCCGGTCGGGCAGAGGCGTCTTCGCCTGGCGCACGTAGCTCCGCGCCTTGCGGAAGGGCCACAGGCGGTCGCCCATCGGGACCAGCCTGAGGATCGCCTCGAGCGGCACGCGCAGGAAGGCCGGGACGCGGGCGTACCGCTCGAAGATCCCCTGCGTCGCGTAGCGCTCGTTGCCGCCGAAGAGCTCGTCGCCGCCGTCGCCCGCGAGCATGAGGCCGACGCCGTCCTTCGCCGCGAGCCGCGCGCAGCAGAAGGTCGGCACGGCCGACTCGTTGGCGAAGGGGTCGCCGTGCACCTCGGCGATGCGCGGCACCGCCTCGAGGACGTCTTCGGGCGTCACGTAGTACTCGTGGTGGTCGGTGCCGAAGTGCTGCGCCGCGCACCGCGCGTACTCCATCTCGTCGAAGCCCTCGGCCATAAAGCCCATGGAGTAGGTGCGGGCGGGGCGGCCGAGGACCTTCGTGAGCATCCCCGCGACGGTCGAGCTGTCGGTGCCGCCGGAGAGGAACGCGCCGACCTCGGCGCCCTTGGCCGCGCGCTCGACGGCCTGCTCGACCAGCGTCCTGAACTCCTCCTCCGCCTCGGGCAGCGGCCGGCGCTCCTCCGTGATCGCCTGGCGGAAGTAGTGCTCGACGGTGATCTTGCCGCCCTTCAGCAGGAGTCGGTGGCCCGGGAGCAGGCGCCGGTGGTGCTTCCGGACCGTGGCGGGCGCGGCGACCGCGGACTGGAAGAAGTAGCCGAAGAGCGCCTGCGGGTCGATCTCGGACTCCGCGCGCGGATGCGCCTGGAGCGCCTCGCCGTGGGTGCCGAAGACGAGGCAGCCGTGGCGGAAGGCGTAGTCGAGCGGGACCGTGCCGAATCGGTCGGTGGCGAGGAGCGCCTGCCACTCCCCCTCGCGCACGACGGCGAGCGCGAACCGGCCGCCGAGGATGTCGAGGAGGCGCGGGCCCTTGGCGGCGTAGGCGGCCGCGAGCGCCTTCGCGTGGCCCTCGCGCGCGGCGAGATCCGCGAGCTCCCGGTCGTTCCAGACCGGGTGCCCCGCGATGGCCACGTGGAGGTCACCCTCCTCGTGGACGGCGGCGTTGCCGTGGAGCGAGGCGATCGCGATGCCGCAGCCGACGGAGCAGCGCGTGGAGACGTCGCTGCCGTCGTGCGCCGACAGGGCATCCGCCATCCGCGCGAGGAGCTTGCGCCGGCTCTCCTCGTCGGCCGTGTACCCGGCCCACCCGCACAAGCCGCTCATGGTTCCCCTTGCGTTTCGTCCTTTCGCGCGGGGGACCTTTAGGAATCGGCCCGGAAGCCGCCTCCGAAGCGGGAACGTCCTGCCACTGCATCGTCGCGGGACGCCGCGGCGGACGCGGATGCTGCAGCCCCGAGGAGTCGTGCTAGGGTGGGCGGCGTGCCGGCGGCGCCGGCATGCGAATAGGGTGTCTCGTTCCGGGACGGCAGGAGCCCCGCCACGCGGCGGCTCCGCCAGACTCGGGAGGCCGTTTGATGAGGTGGATCTTCGCGCTCCTTCTGTTGCCCGCGCTCGCGCGCGCGGAGACCTACAAGGCGGGCACGTGGGACTACACCCGCGTCCTGAAGCAGCTCGAGCCGGGCGACACGATGATCCTCGAGGAGGGGGATTACCCGGGGATGCCCGAGATCCGCCTCAAGGGGCGTCCCGACGCCTGGATCGTGATCAGGGGCGCGGACGGCGGCGAGCGGCCGCGCATCCTCGCGCAGGAGGACCGGAACACGATCGAGATCCGCGACTCCTGCTACGTCGCGATCGAGAACCTCACGCTGGACGGCCGCGACCGGGGCGGCGCCTTCGCCGTCAGCGCGTCGGAGAAGCCGAGCCACCACATCCGGATCGAGAACTGCATGATCGTCGGCCACGGCTACGACCAGTCCCAGGTCGCCATCTCGACGAAGGCGCCGACGTGGAACTGGGTCATCCGCCGGAACACGGTCGTCGCCGCCGGGACGGGCGCGTACCTCGGCGACTCGGACGGGAGCGAGCCCTTCGTCGGCGGGCTGATCGAGTACAACCTCTTCCTCGACGCGCGCGGCTACAACATGCAGATCAAGCACCAGAACCCGCGCGACGTCTCGAAGATCCCCGGGCTCCCGACGACGCCGCAGAAGACGATCATCCGCCACAACGTCTTCCTCAAGGGCGAGCTGGAGAACGACAGCGGGGAGCGCCCGAACCTCCTGATCGGCGCGCTGCCGACCCGCGGCCCCGGCAGCGAGGACAGCTACGAGGTCTACGGGAACCTCTTCTACCACAACCACCGGGAGTCCCTCCTCCAGGCCGAGGGGCGCGTCTCCATCCACGACAACGTCTTCGTCGACTGCACCGGGGACGGGATCCACCTCCAGAACCACTACGGCAAGCTGCAGCGCGCGTACGTCTATAACAACACGTTCTTCGGCGTGGAGACGGCGATCCGGTTCGTCCACCCCGCGACGGACGACCACCTGGTCGCGGGGAACCTGATGTTCTCCGGACAGGCGCTCGCGGGCGCGTACACGAAGGAGTCGAGGAACCTCCACGTGGCCGTCGCGAACGCGAAGGACTACGTGAGGAACCCCTCGCTCGTCCTCGGCAAGATGGACTTCTACCCGCTCCCGGGCCGGTGCAAGGGAGACCCGATCGACCTCTCCTTCTTCGCGCACGAGACCGACTCCGGCCGGGACTTCAACGGCGCGGACAAGGGCGACGGCTCGTACCGCGGCGCCTACGCCGGAGAGGGGACGAACCCCGGCTGGCAGCTCGACGCGCTCGTGAAGGGAGAGCTGCCCCCCGCCGCCAACGACCGCACGCCGCCGACCGCGTCGTTCAAGGTCGGGGACGGCAAGGGAACCGCGACGGGTCTCGTCGTCGACCTCGCGTTCAACGCGGGCGACGGCGTCGCCGGCATGGGAGAGGGATCGCAGATGCGTCTCTCCAACGACGGCAGGTCGTGGACGGAGCCCGAGCCGTTCACGGCGCTGCGGCGCGGCTGGGACCTGTCGAGCCACGGCGGCAACGCCGAGCCCGGGCTCAAGGTCGTCTACGCGCGCGTGAGCGACGCCGCGGGCAACTGGACCCCGGTGCTCGTCGCCGCGGTCGAGCTCCTTCCGGCGAAGGAGTAGCAGGGGGTCCGGGGGCAGCCTACGCGGCGGACGCCTCGCGCAGCGCCCACTCGAGGGCGACGAGCCGGCCGACGAACCGGAGCGGCACCGTCCCCTCCCCCGCCGCGAGCGCGAGGAACTCGTCGAGGCGCTTGCCGTCGAGGAACGGCCGCAGCGCCATCTCGCGCGGCCTCAGGAAGTCCGCCGCGCCCGACGCCATCAGCGCGCGCACCGCCTCGCCGTCGTCGGGGCGCGGCC